>JAFDFT010000088.1 GCA_019309685.1 Deltaproteobacteria bacterium | reverse complement strand
GTCACAATTGATATTTTCTAACTTCGCTAAAAATAAGGCTTCGTAGTTTGGCCGATATTGCGCAATTTTTCAATTTTAGGGGTCAGACTCCTAAGAAAAATGGGCTCAAATGAGCTAGTTTTTAATTACGACACAGTCTCTCATCCGGGGTATCCACCTGAATAAGTTATATCCAAAAACCTGGATCATCCGGACAAGCCGGGTGATGATTGTTATGTACATTTATCTTTATTATTAGAGATAACAAAATTGGGCAAAAGGCAGTGTTTTCTTAAGTCATAAGTGCTAGAAGTCAATACTTTTAGGCGTCCTAGGAAAAGGAATAACATCTCTGATATTTGAAGATCCGGTAATGAGCATTAAAAGCCGCTCAAAACCAAGTCCAAACCCGCTATGGGGTACTGTTCCAAACCTGCGAGAGTCTATGTACCACCAATAATCTTCTTTAGGCAGGTTTTGTTCATCCATTCTTTTTTCAAGCACATCTATTCTTTCTTCCCGCTGGCTGCCGCCAATTATTTCGCCTATATTTGGAACCAGCACGTCCATGGCTGCAACTGAGGTGTTGCCATCATTTACTCGCATATAAAAGGGTTTGATGCTTTTGGGAAAATCATAGACGATAACAGGTTGTTTGAAATGCTTTTCAGTAAGATAGCGCTCATGCTCTGTTTGAAAGTCACATTCGGGCTTGATTGGAAATTCGAATTTTTCTCCGGATGCGGACAGAATATCAATAGCCTCTTTATAAGGAAGTCTCATAAAAGCCGGCGATAAAATGCTTTCAAGTGTTTTCATTAAGTTTTTATCTACAAATTTAGAAAACAGATCCAGATCTTCAGGGCATTGATCGATAATAAATGTGATAAGAAACTTAATGGTTTCTTCGGCAAGGTCCATATTACCCTTTAAATCGCAGAAGCTCATTTCAGGTTCGAGCATCCAGAATTCAGCGGCATGCCGCCTGGTATTTGAATTTTCGGCTCTGAATGTAGGACCAAACGTGTAAACATTTCCAAGAGCAAGGGCGAACATTTCCGCCTCTAACTGGCCGGAAACGGTTAGGTTGGCCTGTTTGCCAAAGAAATCGAAAGAATATAGATCGCGCTTGTAATCTTTTTTCTGGAAATGTTCTGGATCTAAGGTTGTCACCCGAAAAAGCTCACCGGCACCTTCGCAGTCAGAAGCCGTAATAATGGGTGTGTGAATATATTTAAACCCCTTATTTCTAAAAAAAGTGTGGATCGCATAGGATAGTTCGGAACGTATTCTAAATATAGCTCCGTATTTATTGGTTCTGGGTCTGAGGTGAGCAATTGTGCGAAGGTATTCATCTGTATGCCGTTTTTTCTGCAAAGGATAGGATTCCGGGGCAAGTCCGATGATTTCCAGGTCTGTGATTTGAATTTCCCATTTTTGTCCTTTCCCAGGCGATTCGTTCAGATCGCCAGTAATTGCCACAGACGATCCGGTTGTCAGTTTTTCAACATCCTTATAGTTTTTAAGTGTGTTATCTGTAACAGCTTGAATGTTTTTCAGGCTGGAGCCATCATTTATTTCTATAAATGTAACCTCTTTAGACGCCCTGCATGTTCGAACCCAACCCTTTACCTGGATGTTTTTTAGAGGCCGAATTGATTTTAATAACTCAGATATGTGTTTTCTGCTCATAAACAGTAAGATAAATATTAGTAATGTTTATAAAATGAATAATAGATGGTAACCTTGATTGCTCATAGTTGTTCTGATATTGCATATTTTGTGAAAAACACATTGGTATACGATATATTGATTGTTGATAAATATTTAATAGACGAAAAGGTATATATAACACCCAACTACGAGGGCGTTTGGAGTATAGTGAATATTGCTCCGCATGGTTTGTTTATTAAGAGTCTTTCAACCAGCCTTGCTCCACAGCATATGATAATTGTAATTTAAACCATGAGTATAGTTCTGGCTATTCATTTTCGATAAAAAGATGCGCAGAAACCACCTGGCTTTTACAAATATTATTATCCTTCCACGCCCGACCTTTACTTGAAAGATTATGCATAAATGGTAGCAACCTATCTACTATCTTCAAAAGCTTTGCCTCTTTTGAAGTGCCAAGTTCTTGCTCATCCCATAGGCTAACTAAATCTTCAATTGTATTTCCATCAGTGTTTGATAAACGTTCGACACATACCCTTTCAAGAGTTGCAGCACTTTTGCGATTAGTATCATATAGAAAGGTGTCTCCAGCATCAATTTCGCCGAGATCATGAATTAAAGCAAATTTAATAAGTTTTTTCAGATCGTAGTCTCTATCCAACTGTTTAGAAAATAACCAGCATGAAATCGCTAGATGCCAAGAGTGTTCAGCGAAATTTTCAAGCCGTTCTCCTCCATTGATATACGTTTTTTTTTAATGGCTTTTAGAGAATCAAGTTCGAGCAAAAAGTCTTTGATCGAATTAAATGGAATACTCAAATTACTTCTCCTGACGCTTTAAACAGGTGGAACAAAAAATTTGAAGCTTAAAGTTTTACTGTAATATTATAAGCATGGTTATCTCGCTGGAGGAGAATAATAACTGATGACTTGTAGCGATATTTGATTATCGCTTTTTTGAAATCCTTTTTATTATTAATGGGAATTTCATTTACACGGAGGATAATATCACCTTTTGCGGCACCGATTCCGGCCAGGTAAGATCGCCGATTAATCTCGGTGATAACCACACCGCTTTTATTATTAAAAACATTAACTTTTACACCAAGAAGACTATAGGCCAGGCTCATGGCGCGCTTATCTGGAAAAACAGCGGCTTTTACAGAAACCGTTTTACGCCGATTATTTCTTAATAAGCGAATGTTTATTTTATTACCGGCGGAGAACCCCCTCATTGCGGAACGAAATTCTCCTATAGAACGTACTTTTCTTTTTCCAATAGATAAAATGATATCGCCTTCATGAATACCGGCTTTTTGCGAGGGACTTTTGGTTTCAACTGTTTTAACCAGAACACCGCTATTTTCTTTAACCCCTAAATACCGGGCAACATCCGGGTTAGTGTCCTGAACATTGATACCGATCCATGGATCAACAACCTCTCCATATCGGATAAGAGTTGAAATGATTCTTTTAGCCTTGTTGATGGGTATGGCAAAACCAATCCCCTGGGCTTTCGCGTATATGGCTGTATTTATGCCTATTAGATCACCATTAATATTTAGCAGCGGACCGCCGCTGTTTCCGGGGTTAATAGATGCGTCTGTTTGAATAAAGTCCTGATAGACCATATCATCAACCCTCAAGCTTCTGCTGGTTGAGCTGATGACTCCGGTTGTGACAGTGTTAGAGAAACCAAAGGGATTTCCTATGGCGATAACGGTTTCACCTATCATAAGATCGCTGGATGATCCCATGGCAATTGACGGCAGGGAGTTTTTGGAGGTTATTTTTAATACTGCAAGATCTGAGTCCGGATCGGCGCCTACAATTTCAGCCGTAAACTCTCGTTCGTCCTTTAATACAATGGTTATGGTTCCAGCCTTTGAAATGACATGGGCATTTGTAAGAATGAACCCGCGCTTTCCATCGATAATGACACCCGAACCGAGGCTTGTTTTTTTTTGCTGGCGCTCAAATCCCGGCTCAAAAAAATCCTTAAAGAATGAGTCAAAAAAAGGATCGTTTCGAAATGCGGAAAAAGGGTGAGAGCGCCGGCGAACCATTCGCTCAGAACTGATATTTACCACCGCGGGGCTTATTTTTCGAACAGCCCTTACCACCGGGCTTTCCCGTATGTATTCGGTTTGTTCTCCGTATGCTATGGTATTAAAAAGAAAAAAGATTAAAAATAGGAATAAGATAGCCGGGCTTGGGATGAATTTCTTGTATATCATTGGTTTATTTGATACCTATACGAGTTTTTCATGATGACTTCTTAAAAAGTCCAATTTCAGCGTTGCGCTTTATCCCTCGTTACTGCAGCGTACTATAAGTACGCCGCATTCCTCGGTATTTGCACCGCTTTGAACTTGAACTTTTCGCTTTGTCATCCGGACTTTTTATAAAACGATCAAAGATAAGATTAATAACCGTTATTTATAAGTAATAGCTATAGCATGAGAATAAAAACCATTCAAGACCTCTTGCCGCTCGTTGAACAGCCGACCCGATATCTGGGCTCGGAGGTGAACGCGGTTAAAAAAGATCTTTCCAGCGTAAAGCTCAGCATGGCCCTGGTGTTTCCGGATTTGTATGAAATAGGCACGTCCCATTTTGGTATTCAGATTTTATACGATATTTTAAATAAATGTGACGACATTGCCGCTGAAAGAGTCTACGCGCCAGCTAAAGATATGGAGGAGTATCTTAGAAAATACAATATACCACTTTCGTCTTTAGAATCATCAATACCTGTAAACAGTTTTGATATCATTGGCTTCAGCCTGCTTTACGAACTGAACTTTACGAATGTCATTAACCTGTTAGATCTTGCGAAAATCCCCTTTTTATCAAAAAAAAGAAACTCATCACACCCGATCATCATTGCAGGGGGGCCGTGCACATGTAACCCGGAGCCTGTCGCTGATTTTTTTGACGCTATGGTCATTGGTGATGGTGAAAATGTGATTCTGGAGATATCAAGAACCTGGATGGAATGGAAAAACAAGGCAGGTGGAAAAAAAGAACATTTCTTAGAAGAGATATCAAAGACACAAGGTGTCTATGTTCCCGCTTTTTTTACGGCAAAATATAAAAAGGGCCCAGACGGCTTAAAAGTTCAGAAACTTGAGCCGAAATACACTTCCTATAAAAAAATAACTAGAACCATTGTGCCCGAATTAGAGACCGTAACGTTTCCTGACAGTCCTATTGTTCCATTTGCACGACCTGTGCATGACCGCTTACGAATAGAATTATCCAGGGGATGTACAAGGGGGTGCCGGTTTTGCCAGGCAGGGATGATTTACCGGCCGGTTCGCGAAAGATCGCCACAGAAGTTGTTGAAGCTGACTGACACATCGATACAGACAACCGGATATGAAGAATTGTCCCTGCTGTCATTAAGTTCTGGAGATTACGGATCTCTTATGCCGCTTTTAGAGCGGCTGATGAACAGTTGTGAATCAAAAAAAATTGCTGTTTCTTTTCCGTCTTTACGGGCAGGGACTCTAACGCCTGAACTTATGAAGCTGATTAAAAAGGTCCGAAAAACTGGGTTTACCATAGCGCCTGAAGCCGGAAGTCAGCGTTTGCGGGATATAATTAATAAAAATATTACAGAAAAAGAGATTTTTGAGACAGTCCAGAGCGCGTTTGGTTTAGGATGGAAGTTGATCAAGCTGTATTTTATGATTGGGCTGCCGACAGAGACAGATGAAGATGTTCAGGCAATTGTTGATCTTGTTAAATCCTTAAGGAAAATCAAAGGGCCTGATGATCGTAAGGGAAATATCAATGTCAGCATTTCGACGTTTATTCCAAAACCGCATACGCCATTTCAATGGGAACCGCAAATTTCTTTGAAGGAATCTAAAGATAAAATTGAATGGATCAAGAGACGGCTTAACTCTAAAGGAATACATGTAAAATGGCAGAATCCGGAAGTCAGTTTAATTGAAGGGCTTTTTTCCCGGGGAGATAGACGTCTTGCGAAGTTACTGGTAAAGGCTTTTGAAAAAGGATGTAAATTTGACGGATGGTCTGATTCATTTGATTTTCATTTATGGCGGGAAGCAATCTCGGATTCAGGGATAGATATCGATTATTTTACGACTCGTAAAAGAAATGTAGAAGAACCCTTGCCATGGGATCATATGGATAGCAAAGTAGACAAGGCTTTTTTATTAAAAGAATTATCAATGACGGCTGAAGGAGAGAAAACAATGGATTGCAGGCTGGGTGATTGCAATCATTGCGGCGTGTGTGACTTCGATACGATTGAACCAAGGGTATACTTTGATTTTAATACAAAACCGGATGAAATTAAATCATTGCAAAATAAGGGCAATGATTTAAACGCTGTATGCGCAAAACGGTTTAAGGTGTTCTACTCGAAAACAGGAAAAGGCAAATATTATGGACATTTAGAGATGTCCAAAGTCATATTCAGGGCCTTGAGAAGGGCTGAAATACCGGTTATGTTTTCACAGGGTTTTCACCCAATGCCCAAGGTCTCATTTGATGATCCTCTCCCGATCGGTATTGAAAGCGAAAGGGAATTCTTTTACCTAACTGCCAACAAAGATATTTCTCCTGAAATAATTATTGATGGACTGAACAAACATCTTCCGGAAGGTTTAAAGGCTATCGATTGTATGTGGGCTCCTCAAAAGGAAAGTGTACAAAAACCAAAGGAAGTTGAATATAACATCGTCATCGGTGATGGTGAAATCGATAAAAAGAAGCTGACATACTTTCTCCAGGCTGTTTCTTTTATCGTTGAACGTGCAAATAAAAAGGGAAAAATTAAGACTATTGAACTTAAAGAAATGGTTCCTGCAATTGAAATTACCGGAAAAAATGCTTTGAAAATGAAAATATTAAACGAATCCGGAAAGACTGTCCGGCCAACTGAGGTTCTTAGGTCAGTTTTTGGTCTTTCGGAAGAAGCAATTAAGCTGTCACGAATAATAAAATGTGCTGAGTTGAATGGTATTTAAAGAGGAAATACGGAGACTTTTGAACAAATTGCATTCACAAGCAGCATTAGATTTTATACAGGCACGACTGGCCCCGCTCCCGCGACCGAATTTACAGGATATACTTTTGGCTCGATGCCCGTAGCAGCGGTATATTCTTTTTGCACGTGCCTGGTAAACGGTTTTAAAGAATATGTGTCAATTAAGGACACCATACTGCCGCCAAACCCGGCCCCAGCCTGTCGAGCGCCGATTGTGCTGGGAGCGCTGTTCATGGCTTTCATCATCGCTTCCATTTCAGGGCAGCCGATCTGGTACAGGTCTCGGGCGCCCAGGTAGGAATCGGCGGTGAGTGATTTTAGCGCGGACAAATCATTATTTGAAAGCGCGTTCGCCAAATCCAGCACCCTCTGATTTTCCTGGATGATAAAACGGCAGCGTTTAGCGACAGTCTCAGGCAAATCTGCTTCGTGTTCATCAAACTGTGCCGGCGATACATCCCGCAGTGCGGTTACACCGGGATAAAATTTGGCCAGCCGCCGGACGCCTTCTTCGCACTGTGCCCGCCGTTTGCCGTATTCTGAGCGGACCAGGGCTCGTTTGGCTCGCGTATCGCAGATAACAACCTGAAAATTTTTAGGCAAAGCCACCGTTTCTGTAGTTAAGTTGCGACAATCCAAAAGCAGCGCCCGCCCGGTCTGCCCCAGCGCAGAGCTATACTGGTCAAGAATGCCACAATTCACGCCCACAAATTGATTTTCCGCTCGCTGACAAAGAAGAGCCAGCCCGACTGAATCAATCCCCAGGTTATTGAACAACTTAAAAAGTGTAGCCGTCGCTACCTCCAGCGCCGCTGATGAACTTAGACCGCTGCCAAAGGGGATTGTGCTGTGAATCAGGCCGTCGAAACCGGACAGGTTGTGGCCGGCGATTTGCAGTACGTCAGCTACGCCGCGCACGTAGTTTGTCCACGGCACCGCATTATCGTGAGTTATGTCATCCAGCAAGAAGGTGGAGCTTCCATCCATGTTAAGGGAGGCAATAGATATCTGCCTGTCGGTGCGGGGGCGTGCGGCAATCCAGGCATCGCGGTCTATGGCCATGGTCATAACGTAACCATGATTGTAATCGGTGTGGCTGCCCATCAAATCCACACGCCCGGGCGCGCGGCTAAATAACGTGGGCAGCTGGCCAAAACGTTTGAAAAATTCAGTTGTGAGATATTGTTGTCTTTCTGTTTGGTTCATAAGGATGACTTCTTGTAAAACGATGGAGGATAAGCGATAAATTTGTTTCCATTCATCATTTATTTATTA
>JAFDFT010000496.1 GCA_019309685.1 Deltaproteobacteria bacterium | reverse complement strand
TTCTGGGATGAGGTAATGGCCAACGGCGGCAGAGTTGTTGGTGTTGAATCCTATGATATCTCCCAGACAGACTTCACGGATCCTGTAAAAAAACTGGTTGGACTTTATTACGATGTTCCGGGTATAAAGCGGGACCCAGAAACAGATGAACCGGAGCCTGTTATTGATTTTGACGCCGTGTTTATTCCGGATGCGCCGAAAAAGGCTGCGCTGATTATGCCGCAACTCGCATATTATGATGTGGAAAATGTTCATGTTTTTGGGACCAATTTATGGCATTCGCAAAAGCTGATTGAAACGGCTGAAAGATATGTCCAGGGTGCCATTATGATTGACGGATTTTTTGCAGAGAGCGAATCAAAGGAAGTAAAGGACTTTGTAAGAATATTTGAAGAGACCTATGGGGAAAAGCCCGGATTTATAGAAGCGGTTTCTTATGATACAGCCATGATACTGTTTAAGCTTATCAGCAGACCTGAAATAAGTTCCAGAAGTGCGCTTATGTTTGAAATGAAAAAACTAAAGAACTATAAAGGGGTCACCGGTCTAACATCTTTTGATGAGGCTGGAGACGTACAAAAAAGGTTCTATTTACTTCGGATAAAAGGCGAGGAATTTGTTCAAATAGAAGATTAAAGAATCTTTATACTGCATTTTATTTCATCAGAGAACCCTGCCCTGTCGACTCAAGAACAGTGCTCCACAATTTTCCGTTTGGACTGATTTGTTTTCGTTTCCCAGCGGATGCTTCCAAAGGAACATGAACAAAGTGATTGTTCCAATGGCCCACAATGAGTTTTGTTTTACCTGCCATTCCCGCATGGACAGCGTCACGCCCAAGAAATCCGCAGAACACACTGTCGTTCGGGTTGGCGGGCAGACTTCGGATCATATAACTCGGGTCAATATATTTCAATGAAACCTCAATATTTTTTTCATTGAAATATGACAATATCCTGTCTTTTAAGAATTGCCCGATATCGTGAAGTTTAATATTTCCGGATGCATCGCGCCGTTGCTCTTTTTCTTCAAAAAATTTTTGCCCAGCACCTTCGGCTACAACAATCACGGCGTGCTTTCTTTCCTGCAGACGTTTTTCAATAGCGTTAAGAAGGCCATTGGGCCCTTCAAGATTGATATCGACTTCCGGGATAAGCACAAAGTTGACATCCTGCTGAGCCAGAGAAGCCGTGGCAGCAATAAATCCGGAATGCCGTCCCATGAGCTTAATCAGCCCTATGCCATTTGGATAGCCTTCGGCTTCATTGTGAGCTCCTATAATGGCTTGTGTGGCTACATCAACAGCAGTATCAAATCCGAATGAACGCGCAACCAGGTAGATATCATTATCAATCGTTTTCGGTATTCCCACAATGCTAATTTTCAAACCCCTCTTCATGATGGAATCCGTTATTTTACTGGCGGCAATCAGTGTGCCGTCACCACCGATCATAAACAGGATGCCGATGTTTAATCTTGTCAGACAATCCACTATTTCTTCAATATCCTGGGGCCCTCTTGAAGATCCCAGTACAGATCCTCCCATGTCCAGGATATTGCCAACCGATGCAGGGTTGAGTTCCATGATATCGTGCCCGTAACTGGGAATAAAACCCTGAAGACCATATTTTATTCCATAAATATTTGTCACGCCATACCCATAAAAGAGTTCAAGGACAATTGAACGGATAATATCGTTGAGGCCAGGGCAGAGCCCGCCGCAGGTTACAAGGGCGCATTTTAATTTGCTGGGGTCAAAAAATATCTTCTCCCTTGGTCCGGCTAGCTCGAATGATGGACATTCCCCCCCCTTTTTTATCAAGGAGACGGTGTTTTCCATGTTCGCATCGATGAGTATTTTTTGAGAATCGGATACAAATGAATGAGGGAGGGCGCCTTTCTTATCTTTTTGAATGGGTGAAGGGATTTTTGCATCGCCAAGGGTTGGGATGATCGTATTTATATTTGCGAATTCCATAATTTTTAGGTTTTATTTCCCATTAAATTTAAAAGCGCCTTTACCGAGGATATCATGAAGATGGAGAACCCCGAGTATCTGTCCTGACTCACCTGTTACCGGAAGGGCTGTAATCTGATATTGTTCCATCATATTCAGCGCGTCATATGTTGGGGATTCGGGCTGCAGCGTTCGCGGATTTTTAGTCATAACATCCTTGGCCGTTAACTCAAAAATATTCTTTTTGCTTGCTACAGATCGTCTGATATCACCATCAGTAATAATGCCTTTGAGTTTGTTATCTTTACCCTGAACCAGTGTAGTGCCAAGACCAAAATCATTGATAATTTTAATGCTTTCCTCCATCCTGGTATCCTCATTAACAATCGGGATTGAATTACCCGTAATCATAATATCCGTTACGTTGACTGACAGGCGCTGTCCCAATGTACCGCCTGGATGGATTTTTTTAAAATCACTTTGCTTAAATCCTCTTTTATTGATCAATACAACTGCGAGTGCGTCACCCATGGCAAGAAGCGCCGTTGTGCTGGCAGTCGGGGCAAGGCCCATAGGGCAGGCTTCCTTTTCCACACCCACATCAATGATAATATCGCTGTTTTTGGCAAGTGTGGAATTTCTATTCCCTGTGAAGGCGATAATTTTGCAGCCTATTTTATGAATAGTGGAAAGAACAATATTCAGCTCATCGGTTTCTCCGCTATTGGAAAGGGCCAGAACAATGTCATCCTTACTGACCATTCCTAAATCTCCATGCA
>JAFDFT010000087.1 GCA_019309685.1 Deltaproteobacteria bacterium | reverse complement strand
GTAAGTTCACACCATATCCACATTCAGCAAAAACGGTTAAATGAAATGCTTTTTAGAAATGAATAATTAAATAAAATAACAATTCGCAAATAGTGCTTTGGATTGATGTTTAAAAGGAAAGTTTAACTGTAAACGGTTGGCTTCGCCAAGAAGTAAAATCGATTAAAAAACGAGGGGAATATGTTATGGATTATATTGACATCATAAATTTTCCTTGAAAAGTTCATCTGAAAGTCTCGCCCCTTCTATGAGCAGGAATTTCCAGTCTTTACTAATAGTTTCGACTTGGAAATCACCATCTTTAAGTATTTCAAACTTCCCACCTTCCCACGAAATGATTTCGTAAAAAGCATTTTCTCCTTTTAATCCATTGCATTCAGAATGTATTATTTCTCCATTTTTAATCGCAATAATTCCTGTTTTTAACCCCTTACTTACACGTATTGAAACATCTCCAGAAGAAAGACAACACATTTGGATGATATCAGTCAACTCAATATCTTTTAAAACCCCATCGAAACCAGTCTTTTTTTCACCAAGAATTTCGTGAATCATTTCGCGGAGCTGTTGATGGTTAAAAGGCTTTTCCATTAAAAGAAGTCTGCTGTTATCTTCAACGGCTTTACGAATCATATCCGTGGCATATGCAGTCATAAAGATCACTTTTAAATTTGGACACGTCACACGAATAATAGCAAATAGTTCGATACCGGACATTCCCGGCATTTTAATATCAGATACAACCAGTGCTATTTCTTCATCCGCAAGTATTTCAATAGCCTTATCAGCATTATCTGCTAAAATAACTTCATAGAAGTCTTGATCAACATAAAGAGCCTTTTTAAGCATTTTCAATAGCTTAACTTCATCATCAACAATAAGTATTTTTTTCTTATCAGAGTCCATAGCGATATATATATGAAAGAATTAGTGAGTTAGTACGTTGATAAGCACAAACAATTTTTTCTTTTACGGATATGCACCAAACCATTTTTGCAAAAAGGCGATTTAATATCTTTCAAACAATTTGCACTTAAACCAAAAACACTTTTGCTACTATATCAAATTATATAAAATATTCAAACAAATATTTATCTTGTATATATTGATTGCAAATAAACTAAATATGATCATAAAATATTTTATATTTAACTTTGTAGGTGTCTACCATATAATAAAACGATGAAAATACTGATTGAATATGAGTGCCCCCAATGCGGGGCGCCAGCAGTCCTTGAAGAAACGGATCGGCTCTTTGCCTGCGAATACTGCCGCGTAAAATCATACCTTTTTAACAAAGATTTCTTCCAGTATGTCCTTCCCAGCAAAGCATCGGATAGCAAGGATCTTTTTTTTATGCCTTACTGGCGTTTCAAAGGGATGCTCTTCTCCTGTGTCGATAAAAGTATTGAACATAAATTTATCGATGTCAGTTATCAGGCTGTTGAATCAAACGCCTTCCCTGTTTCAGTGGGTCTTCGAAGCCAGGCACTTAAGCTGAAATTTATAACACCTGATCTAAAGGGATATTTTGTAAAACCGCAACTCTCGTTTCAAAGCGTAATGAATATTTTTATGAAACGTTTTAGTGATCCTGCCAACGATGTTATCCAGTACCAGGCGCACGTTGGTGAAACCATCAGTATTATCTATTCCCCATTTTATATTGATAAAAAACTCTATGACGCCGTGCTGAATGAACCCATTGGCCCTAAACTACCGGATGAGTTTGATATATTGAAAATACCCGGTGGAAAACCTGAATGGTCACTTAAATTTATTCCTACTTTGTGTCCACACTGCGGGTGGGATTTGAATGGTGAATGTGACGCGCTTGTTCTTATTTGTACGAATTGCATCTCAGCATGGATACCTTCCGCGAAAAGGCTCAAACAGATTAATTTTGCTTGCATGAAAAGAGAATTAAACAATACTGTTTACTTCCCTTTCTGGCGGATAAAAGCTGATATTTCAGGAATACAGCTTGCGTCATACGCGGATCTCGTCAGGGTTGCCAACCTACCCAAGGCGATCCAAAAAGGTTGGGATAAAATCGATTTTTACTTCTGGGTCCCTGGTTTTAAAGTGCGGCCTAAAACTTTTTTACGCCTTCTCAGTCAAACTACTACCGCACAGCCCATGGATGAACTGAAAACCCAGCTCCCCGATGAGAAAATCTTTCCTGTGACGCTCCCTGCCGAAGAAGCGGTTGAAACACTCAAAATTAACCTGGCAAGTTTTATCAAAAATGATACACTTCTGGATAATTTACCACAAATTAAAATTAAACCCAAAAACCTCTTTCTAGCTTTTATTCCTTTCCAGGAAAGCCATCATGATTACGTTCAACCAGAATATCAAATTTCTATTAATAAAAATCAGATTTTGCTTTCAAACAATTTGTAGGTTTGGTTTTATCTGGTACACTAATTAAATCGTAATTATTTATACATTAAGGCAAAATGTTTTCTGACAGGATTAACTGGATTGACTTGATTTTTTTTCACGGCTTCCAGATGAAGCCTCGAATGCATAATCCTGCGTAAGTGAATAAAAGAGCCGAGAAACCCATTACTAGAGCTTTCTGCCTTCCTTTACGTTTTTGTTGGCACAATGATTGAACACCTTCTCTTGAAGAGTGAGGTTGCTTTTTTATCCTTTAATCCTGTCTAAATATTAATGCTCTTATTAGTGATTCGGAGAAGTGCTAAATAGAATCTTCAGAAATTACCATCCCATCTCTCTCTGTAGGAAGAGATGGGATGGCATGTGTCTATAATCTAGGAAGGTACTGATCGATCTCGAACTGACTTACATGGGTTCTGTACCGATCCCATTCAATCTTTTTATTTTCAATAAACTTATTAAATATGTGCTCGCCAAGGACCTTTTTAACCAGTTCACTTTTTTCAGTTTCAAGTATCGCAGCGTACAGATTACCAGGTAATGCAGTAATACCTCTGTCCTTTCTTTCCTGTCCGGTCATCTCAAAAATATCCTGCTCAATTGGATCTGCCAGTTCATATTTTTTTTCAATACCTTCCAGCCCCGCGCCAAGCATAACGGCAAATGCCAGATAAGGATTGCATGAAGGATCAGGAGATCTGAATTCTATCCGGGTAGCCTTTTCCTTTCCAGGCTTGTACATGGGCACCCTTACCATGGCTGATCTGTTTCTGTTTGCCCAGGATACATATACCGGTGCTTCGTAACCCGGAACAAGCCGTTTGTATGAATTCACCCACTGATTCGTCACAGCAGTTATTTCCGGCGCATGTTTCAATATTCCCGCGATATAATGTCTTGCTGTATCAGAAAGGTGATACTCCGCGTCTTTATTGTAAAAAGTATTTTTGTCGCCTTTAAAAAGAGACTGATGGACATGCATGCCGCTTCCGTTTTCTCCAAATATGGGTTTTGGCATAAATGTCGCGTACACATCATTCTGCCATGCAATTTCTTTAACAACCGTTCGATATGTCATGGTGGTATCAGCCATCTTCAACCCTTCATTATATCTTAAATCAATTTCATGCTGGCTCGGCGCAACCTCATGATGGCTGTACTCTACCTGGATACCCATAGACTGCAGGGCAAAAATTGTTTCCCTTCTCAGATTACTCCCCAAGTCAACCGGTCGTGAATCAAAATAGCCTCCCCTATCAAGTATCTCAGTACATTTGTTGTCCCGGAAATAAAAATATTCCAGTTCAGGTCCAAGGTAATAGGTATAACCCATGTCAGCGACTTTTTTCAAAAGACGTTTGAGCACGTAACGCGGATCACCTTCATAATTTGATCCATCCGGCTGTAATATATCACAAAACATTCTCGCAACCGGTTTGTCTCCACTTCTCCATGGAACCAGCTGAAAAGTTGTAGGATCAGGCATTGCGATCATGTCGCTCTCTTCAATCCTTGCGAACCCCTCTATGGATGATCCATCAAATCCCATTCCCTCAGTTAACCCTTCATCCAGTTCTGATGGTGTTACCGCGAAGCTTTTTAGAAATCCAAGTACATCGGTAAACCAGAACTGAATGAAACTGATATCTTTTTCCTTAACAATCTTTTTAACATCATCTGCTGTTTTACATAAAATGCTCATTTTTCACTTCCTCCTTTTTATCCTAAGTTTAATTAAATTTTTGGATTTCAAGTTTTATCAGTAAAATGTTGCACCTTTTTTAACACACGAATACTTGTCTTAGTTTTTTTAATTGCATCATGCATGCCAATCAGTGCTATTTTTATATCTAGTTTATTTTATTAAATATATTGATCGAACCATTGAATTCTTTCAATTTATCAAGTTACATTTATGTAATAATCAAGTATTTAATATTACATATTTGTGGATGCTGTTGGACATTCATTTGATATCGTACTTCTTGAAAAATAGTGTCTATTGTTACCTTTAAATGGCATCCTTGCCCTTCTCTCCTGTTCGAATTCGTATGGCCTCTTCTACAGGAAACACAAAGATTTTACCATCCCCTACTTTTCCGGTATTCGCGGCTTTGACAATTGCGTCTATTGTCTTTTTAACCATTCCTGCTTCAAGAACCACTTCAATTTTCACTTTCGGGATAAAGTCAACTGTATATTCAGCCCCTCTATATATTTCTTTGTGACCTTTTTGTCTTCCGTATCCTTTAACCTCTGAAATAGTCATCCCCTGTATATCCATAGCGCTTAATGCTTCTTTGACATCATCGAGTTTAAACGGTTTTATAATTGCTTCAATTTTCTTCATGGTTTCCTCCTTGGTGAGGTATCATCATTAAATTTATTCCACTTTTAATTTTAATAATCCATCACCAGCTTATTAAACAACTATTTATATAAAATTATTTTTTTCCGATTTTATTCTATCTCAAAAGCCCTTTCGCCATGGATCGTGCTATCTAATCCTGTTATTTCATTGTCTTTTTCAACCCTCAACCCGCCAGTGGCAAACTTTGTTATGAGGACGATAATTGTGGTACCAATTGCAGAATAGGCAATTGTCGCGACAATGGATATTGCCTGGATACTTAGCTGTCCGGGATTTCCGAAAAAAAGTCCTTTTGCTCCTTCATTAATCATAGGACTTGCAAAAAGACCCGTAGCCAATGCTCCCCATATCCCGCACATTCCATGAACACCGAATGCGTCAAGTGAGTCGTCATATCCAAGCATATGTTTTAATTTCGAAACACTAAAGAAGCCTAAAATGCCCGCGACAAATCCGATGAGTAACGCGGACGGCATATTCACAAATCCCGCAGCCGGCGTTATGGCGACGAGTCCCGCGACAACGCCTGAAGCAATGCCAAGTACTGTAGGCTTTTTGCTGATAATCCATTCAGCGAACATCCATGTAAGGGCTCCCATAGCTGCTGAAGTGTTGGTTACTAAAAAAGCGGACCCGGCGATTCCATCTGCGGCCAACTGGCTGCCTGCATTAAAACCAAACCATCCGAACCAAAGCAACGCAGCACCCAATGCCGTTAACGAAACACTTGACGGAAACATCGCCTCTTTCCCATGCCCTACCCTTTTCCCAAGAAATAGGGCAAGAACAAGTCCGGCAATACCTGCGTTAATATGGACAACGTTTCCACCTGCAAAATCGAGCGCGCCCATCTCACCCATCCATCCGCCGCCCCATGCCCAGTGTGCGACCGGACAATAGATAAATGTTACCCATAAAACAGCAAATAGAATCCAGGAGGAAAATTTCATTCTGTCAACAATTGAACCCAGTACCAGTGCAACGGTAATTCCCGCAAACGTCATTTGAAAAAGCACGAAAACATATGTTGGTATAGATCCCGATATATCTGAAGGTCCGATACCATTTAAAAACAAATAATCAAGTCCTCCAATAATCCCCGCTTTATCAGGACCAAATGCGAGTGTGTATCCCCAAACGACCCAAATAATACTGCCAATACAGTATGAAACAAACGTCATTGCATAGGTATTAAGGTGGTTCTTAGACCTTGACATCCCTCCATAAAATAGTGCCAGGCCTGCAGGTGTCATCATCATCACAAGCGCAGTCGCAATAATCATCCATGCGGTATCTCCTGAGCTCAAAACTCCCTCTTCAGCAAAAGCGTAGCTGAATGGTAACACGCTAAGCGCTGCTGCCATGATCAAACTTTTAATCTTCATTTTCAATATCCTCCTTTTTACCATTGAATCCAATCTGAATTCAGATTAATTATAACAAATTCTTATTTGTACATTATTTTCTTATTACCTATTGTCTGTTTTTCGAGATCTTTTTTAGAACCAGTTGTATAGAAATAATTATGTTTTGCACTTCATCATCATTATCGATTTTCTCGCCGTTAACATTTCTCACATAGAAAACGTCAACAACCTGATCTGCTTTTGTCGCAATCTTAGCCACCCAGATATCTAAATTGTTCTTATAAAGAGCATCCGTTAATCTAAAAAGAAGTCCTTTATAATCATAAGTAAAAACCTCGATAATCGAATAAAAACTGGAACTCTTATTATCCATTTTGACACGATGCGGCCGTTGAGCTGTTGGCGATAAATCCAATTGATATGATTCGATCTTCTCATTCAACTCACACTCAAGGTCGAGTTCTCCTGAAATAGCAGCTTTCAAGTTCTTCTCTGCAGCAGTCCAAACCTCATCTTCATAGAATTTATCCGGGGGTGGTTTAACCTTTAAAATATTCAGAGCGATATTGTTTTTCCATGTAAATACTTGTGCATCAAGTATATCAAGGTCGTTGAACGTAAACACCCCCGCAATTTTTGAGAAAAGACCTGGATGGTCTTTTCCACAAAATGTGAGTGTCCTGACATCTTCTTTTTCGCTTTGCTCAACGTTCCACACAAATTCTTTTTGCCCAAGTTTTCCATATAGCTCCACATGGTTTAAGATGTCTTCTTTATCCGTATAAAGCAAATACCTTGGCGACATATTCTCAACAACAAATTCCAATTCTTTTTTACCGATTGTGTTCTCTGACGACTTTTTAACATTTAACTTTTTCTTTTCAATACTATCGATTGCTTCTTCAGTGGCAAGTTCTCCTTTTTCTAAAATACTCAGTACCTTTAAGAAAAGATCTCTTAATAATGATGAGAACCACTCGCTCCAAGCTTTAGGCCCAGTTGCCATCGCATCCGCCACACTAAGCAGATAAAGCATTTTTAATCGCTCAGCGTTTTTGATTTTTCTTGCACAAAAAATAGCGGTTTCTTCATCAGATATATCTCTTCTTGTAGCGATTTTACTTAAAAACAAATGCTCCTTCACTAAAAAGCCTACAGTATCAATAACTTCGGCATCATATCCAATTCGTTTCAGGATTTTTTTAACCGCCTTAGATCCTGAAATTGAATGCCTTTCATCTTCTTTGCCTTTTCCGATATCATGAAGAAGCCCCGCCCACATGAGTAACTTTAAATTGTTTGATAATTCCTTGTAAATTTTCCCGTATAGCCGATTCTTTTCTTCAATTTTTTGATCACTAAAACTTTTAATGATTTGCACTGTTCTCAATGAATGTTTATCCACCGGATACAGATGATATTCGTCAAACTGAACTCTGTTCTCAATTTTGCTAAATTCAGGAATGAACTTTGACAGCATGCCGGTGTTTAGCATTTCATTGAGCACATTAAAAGTTGGGGCCGGTGTTAACAGAATATACTCAAACGCTGATAGCATTTGTTTCGATCTCAACACGTCTGTATCAATCAGGTATAAAAACTCCTTAATGATTCTTCTCGATTCCGCGCTGATTGGCTTCCCTAATCTCGCACTTTCCTCGAAAATTCTCATTAAAAGTATCGGCGATCTAAATACATCCTCTGAGGACTTAAAATTAAGCATACTCCTTAAAACAACGATTCGATCGTCCTTGGGCTTCTTTTTTAGTTTACGCTCCTTTATTTTTTTTTGGTGAATTTCCCCCACCTCGTAAAATAAAACTGTACTGTATTGTTTGATGACCTCCATTTCTCCATGAAGCCTGCTTAAAAACCGCTCCAC
>JAFDFT010000086.1 GCA_019309685.1 Deltaproteobacteria bacterium | reverse complement strand
GGTCAAGTCTGTGGAGGGAGGTCCGCCTTTAAGCGTTTCTGTGGTTGCGACTCCGGCCGCGATTGCGCCTGAGCTCAAGACTAATTTTTTTGTAAGCTGTGTTAGCTGCTCCTTATCCATTTTATTTCCTCTTTGTTCTTTCTTGCTCTTTTAAAGTCCAGGGAAAAATATTTGTCCTGTTGTCAAATCGGTAGTTACTATCAATGCCCTGTTATTCAGGTAAAGGTTCATGATAGAAGGTCTTATGTACGATTACCCACTGGGTGTCAATTTTCATCAGAGACAGGTAATCGGTAAATTTCAGGCCCGTGTATAGATCTTCCACTTTGACAGAAGCGGCGCTTCCGGTAATATCCATTGACACGATTTTCATGTCGTATTCCTCTCCATTTTCAGCCGGCGCGGGCGTCTTTTTTATCATGCCGAGCCAGGCTTGAAGAGGAATATTTGCCAGGTTTCCCTTATAATGCCCGATGAGGTGGGCGTCGGGATGAAAGGCTTTTTCAAGCCTGCTTGTATCTGAATGATACATCCCGTCAAAATAGTTCTGAATGGTTTCTTGAATGAACTTTTCATCGGCTGCATTGTCAGTCATGATGTCCTCCCTCTTTTAGAAGTACTTTATCGCCTGCTATGATCTCTACATCTTCGATTCTTTTCCTTTCCTCTCAAAACTCTTCAGCTTACTTTTTAAAGATGATTTTTCTATTAAATTTTTCCCAGCGCAAAATCCGTCTGTACTTCACCTTTAAGTACATGCTGTTTGAAAATCTGGCGCATTTTGTTCGCGTCCACGAGTTGGTAGACAATTGGTTCCTGGTCTTTAATTTCAACGGTTACATTCGGCTCACTGCTGCACATTCCCATACACCCGGAATTTACCACACGGATATCATCTCTGCCGGATTCCGCGAGAACTTCCATCAGAGAACTCATTACATCTCTAGCGCCGGCAGCAATGCCGCAGGTGCCCATATGCACGGTAATTTTAATATTAGAGGGCCCTGAACGAAGCGAAATATCTTTTGCCGTCTTTTCCTTAATTTTTTTCAGATCATCAATGGATAGTTTTGCCATTTTATTTCTCCTTTACATATATTTCTTAGTTTTTGGGCTCAAGTTTTTCAAGTTCCTTTCGAATGAGTTCAGTCAAGTGATGGATGACTGCAGGTTCATTTAGAGGAACCTCTTCAAGTTCTCTTTTTATTTCGACGGTGTCAAGACTGAAATCATTTTTATTAATTTTATGGATATACAAAAAATCAATATCCGGATTTCCCGCCATCAGCGTTGTAATGGTAGCGGCCATATCTCCCACAGGTGCTCTGTCAATATGGTCAAAAGCAAACGCAGCGGTAACAGTCGTTCCTTTTCCGGGAGCTGAATCTATAGTGAACTCTCCGTCACATCTTTTCGCGGCAGCAGCAAGCAGGGAAAGGCCGAGACCGACTCTTCGTGTGGTGCGGCTGGTAACAAAGGGATCTGTTACGGTTTCGATCATTTTTTTAGGAATACCCGGACCATTATCCGTGATACTTATCACTACTCGATTGTTATCTCTTTGTTCGTCAACTGTAATATGAACGCATTCGGCACCGGCAGTGATTCCGTTTTCCGCGATATCAAGTATGTGAAGCGAAAGTTCTCTCATTTATGCTGAAACCTTTCGTCCGTCCCTGCCTTTTATGGCAAGACTGAGTTCTTTAAAAGTTGGGGCAATCATTAAAAAAATTGTATAACTTCTCCCGATACTTTCAGGCGAATGCGCATCTGAAGATTTTATGATCGGCAACTTTTCAATTCCCTGGATCTTGCCTTTCGCTTCATCCGTTGTCATCTGAGAAGATATTTCTATGGCGTCCAGCGGCAGATCCGGAGGTATAAAACCAAGCTGGCCGATAATGCCGTACGTTGTTCTGTCCACATGAGAGGCAATACATATACCTTTAAGAGTGTGAGCTTTATCAATAATATCATGAATGCCAACTTGTGCCGCGCCGATGAGCATCTTCGGACTCTCGCAAACGACCTCATCTGTTTCAAGTGCGACAACCTGGTATCCAAATAGTTCGGGGTTATTTTCGCCTTTTAAATGGCTGTAAACATATTCCTGCATGATATTTGCCTGGTCAAGTTTTTCAAAGAGTGTAAGGATATGAACTTCTTCTTTTGAGCAGATTTCAATTCCAGGAAGGACACATATTCCTTTTTCTTTACCCGCCCGCATGACTGCACCGGCATTTTCAGCAGAATTGTGGTCACATATAGCGATGATATCGATATGCTTATGTTCGCACACTTCAGCAATTCTTTTTGGGCTCATCTCCCAGTCAGCGCAAGGAGAGAGACAGGTATGTATGTGAAGATCTGCTTTATAATTTTTCAAAAATGAATGCCTCAGTTCAAGTTTGAGTTCTTAATTTTTACGATTATACCAGCACAACCTTTTTATGTGTCCATGTTTTTCACACCCGCTTCATAGAGCTGGCCTGCAAGATCAAAGGCAAGGCCCGGGTACAGCAAGATGGGGATGTTTTCTGTGTCTGCTTTTTGTATGGTTTCCGGGTCCGGGGTCTGTCCGCCGGTAATGATAACCGCTGCCATTTCACGCAGGGTGGCGACTGCCACAATGTTCTGGTGCCCCTGAACGGTCAGCCAGACACACCCGACAGGCGCGTTGCCCATGACTTCGCTTAACAAGTCTCCACAATGACCACCCATCACTTTTTGATCCAGCCCTTCTTTTCCTGATAAGACTTCAAGCCCAAAACGATTTACGATGTCTTTAACGATCATTATTCATTCCTTCCTGTTACAATATATGTTTTTTATATGCTGTTATTTTTTATATCCATTTAGAATAAATAAATCAGATAAAGGGAAATCATGTATTTTCAGGAAAAGTATCGAAAGAGGGTGCTGCCGATAATATGTTTTCTAGTCAGGATTTTAATGAAAGCGCTTTGATTTGTTCATCAGTATCCGCGTCTCGATACTTCAGTATTATACAATCATCAATGGAAGCTTTCCCCCTGACAACATCTTCAGCGAATGTTCTGCAATCCGGTGCACCGCAGACTGAGCAATCTTTACCCTGAATGATATCCAAGAGCTTTTCCATTTTCTTTAATAATTCAATGGACAGGGGGTCCTTATGAATGCCAAAAATACGGGTAAGTTCAGATGGTTTGGTTTCAGAAAAAAAGAATCCCTTCTCGTAAATACGAAGTGCCTTCTCTTGAGATAAGCGTCTGCCTATGCCAAACCTTTCAACCAGCTTATGAACAGTGTTTTTGGCCAGATATTTATCAGTGACCGTAAGGGGTCCCCCGATGCATCCCTCCGGGCAGCATCTGAATTCAATATAGTCAATATCCTGAAAAAGGCCGAGTTCTATCTTTTCAAGATACGTAATGGTTTCATTTAATCCTGATACTGCAAATGTGTTTTCTGTTCGCAGTCCTGCTATTTCTCCACCGGACATTCCCCACATTGGCCCTCTAGCGCTTTCATATGATTCATGCAAGGAGGTCGTATCATTTTCTTCCATTTTCTCCAGTTCTTGGGATAGCTTCCTGTAAATTTTATTAATACCGACTGAGCTGTCTATATTAGACAGTTTCATCATATGGGTGGACACTTTTTGGGATGGGCAGGGCGTTATATTGCAAAGATTTATCAAGTCTTTTTTAACGCCAAATCGATCGCTTAGCTGTTGTTTGATTTCCAGCTCAATGAGCTCAACAGGTCTTTTTAAAGGAATCACTTGATCCAGAAGATTTGGGAATCTTACCATGATAAGGCGGATGATAACAGGACAAATCGGTGAAATTAAAGGCGTTGGTAATTCATTGCTTATTTTATTTCTTTTGATATATTCATCCGTAGCGTATTGAAACAGTTCAGTATATCTGGAGAGATCGATGGTGTGATCAAATCCTATTTTTTTCAACCCAGTGAGAATTTCTTCGGGAAGCATTTCAGGGAACTGAGAATAGAGAACCGGGCTGACAATCGCAACGGAAATCTGGCCGTTACCAATTTGATTCATATCGAAGATGTCGGAACTTAAAGCACTATGCGGGCAGATACGGACACACTCCCCGCAGGTGATGCAGTAATCGACCGTACGGATAGATTTGTCATTTTTGATGCGGATTGCTTTTGTGGGACACGCCTTCACGCAAGCCGCGCATCCCGTACAGATATCCGGATCGAAAATTAAATAAGGAGATATTTTATTATCGTTTTTCATTTTTCTCTTTAATGATTAAGAGAAAATACCATCTTGACCTGCGTTCCCCGCCCAACTTTAGATGATATGGTGAACTCATCCGCATTTTTTTTCATATTCGGAAGCCCCATTCCAGCGCCAAAGCCCATTTCTCTGTATTCATCCTTTGCCGTTGAGTAGCCTTCTTTCATGGCCAGCTCCAGATCTTCGATTCCTGGGCCATTATCATCTAAATATAATATAATCTTATCTGTATTAATTTCAATGGATAAAGTTCCATCCCCGCCATGCATGACCATGTTCATTTCGCCTTCGTACCCGCAAACACCTATCCGGCGTATCAATTTTGGATCCAGGCCGATAGATTTAAGCATATTTTTAATATTTACAGAGGCTTCTCCAGCGTGAGTAAAATCGTTTCCCTTAACGTGAAAGATTTTTTTCAGATCAGTCATTAAAGGAGCAGGTTCCTTTTTATATAGGGTGTATCGTAGTTGTTTATTTTAACAAAATAGATCTATATGGGCAAAAATTACGTTTTTCCATCAAGTCCGGTAATTCCCTTCGCGTGAAGCCTTCCACAGGAGACAAACATAGAATAAGGACTGATTAAAACTGGAACATTCTGTTCTTTGGCCAGTTCGATTACTTCTTGGGGCGGATTTTTGCTTCGAACAAAGACAACGGCGCTTACATCTGCAACCAGGGCGGTTCGTACCGCCTGGATGGTGGTCAGCCCCGTTAAAAAAATACACTTGTCTGACAAACCCGCAAGGATGTCACTCATAAGATCTGCCGCTCCGCCCCTGGTAATTTCTTTGTCCAGTTGATCATTCCCGACCAAAACGGTTGCCTCAAGGATATTAACAATTTCAGAAAGTTTCATAACCTATTGTCCAGAATATATTAAACTATTATCATACAACCACGTTGTGTGTTCCAAATACATCAAAATTCTTGAGAAAAAGTGTATAGGATAAAGATCATTGGATGTCAACGAAAAGAAAAGTTTTCCCCGGTGTATAAGCAGAAAAATTGCTTTAGATTTTAAAGCCCTGACTGGGATTAATAATAGAATTTATTATCAGGGAGCCTTGTCAAAGGCTTTATCCCTCTGAAGATTATTCAATCATTTCATATGGCCGTAGTCTAAAATAACGTGGTGTAATATTTTTCTAAAATTCTCACCCTTGTGCCTTGACTCCGGGTAAGATAATGGGTTATTAAAATAAATTTTTAAGGGATTGGTTTATCCGATGCCCTTAAAGTAGGTAATGTTCAGGAATCAAGAGGAATTCTTAAAGGAGATTTCATAATGGCAGTGGACGTTCATCCTCAGCATGAGGATATTTCAGCTCAAATGTGGGAGAAAATTGATCAGATTATATCGGAAAATAAGGCCAGGCCAGGTTCGATCATAACCGTGTTAAGGAAATGTCAGGACACTGTCGCCTATCTTCCTGTCGAACTCATCAATTACATAAGCCATGGAATGAATTTACCCTCAAGCGAGGTGTTTGGTATCGCGACGTTTTACGCCCTTTTTTCTTTCGAGCCAAAAGGACGCCACAACATAAAATTATGTCTGGGAACAGCATGTTATGTAAAAGGAATGCGCGAGATAATGGATCGTGTCAGAAACACCTATGAAATAAAAGAAGGAGAGACAACACTAGACCGGCGATTCTCTTTGGAAGCTGTGAGATGTATAGGCGCATGCGGCCTGGCGCCTGTAGTGATGGTTGATGAGGATATCCACGGTATCGTAAGCGCGGATAAGATCATCGATGTTCTTGAAGATTATGAATAGGGTCGTTTTAGCATAAAATAATTCATATCAATTGTTTATAATACCTCAATTGATCGAAAGTTGAGGGTGCTCCAGCTTCCCCGGCGACGGGGTCTACGCTTCGCTCCGACAAAGCATCAAGGGTGAAGCCGTAATAATCTACTGCGAATCCTTGATAACGCAGAAGATGGGGCATCATCGGCTTTCCCGAAGGGTAAATAAAATGAAAATAAAGAATGATATTTATACCTCATCTATAGACTATAGAAGATATACAAAAATATGAATAAACCGAGCTATACTCTTAATCCCTATGTAATTAGTAAAAGTTTTTCATTTTATTTACGCTCATTAGAAGTAATAGATTGGTAATGTCCTATGAAAGTATCTGAAGTAAGAGATATACTTGAAGCAACAGTACTTGCGGGTGAGGAGCAACTCCACAAAACGGTAGTAGCCGCCGGCGGCGCGGACTTGATGTCGGATATTCTGGCTGCAACCGCAAAGGATGCCGTCCTCCTTACGGGGCTGAATACGGAACATGTCTTTCGGACCGGTAAGATCGCTGAAGTAGGAACCATTGTGTTTGTTCGAGGGAAAAAACCGGACGAAAAAATTATGAAGGTGGCAGAAACTTACGGCATACCTGTTTTGTCAACGAAATGCTCTTTGTTTGTCGCAAGTGGCCGGCTCTATATGAACGGTTTAAGGGGACTTGATGGCTCATGGTAAATGGTAAATATTAGTAGAGGAAAAGAATGAACAAAACAAGAACTCAGTTAATGTTGTGTGGTGGTACAGGATGTCATGCGAATGATGGCAAAAAATTTCAGGACGCACTTGAAAAAGAGCTGGAAAAACAAGGACTTTCTGAAGAAGTAAAAGTGATCGAAACAGGGTGCAATGGGTTCTGCGCTGTAGGCCCTGTGATGCTTGTTCAGCCTGAAGGGATTTTCTACCAGAAACTCAAGGTAAAAGATGTTCCAAAGCTCGTGGAAGAGCATTTTCTTAAAGGCCGGCCTCTTCAAAGCCTTTTCTACGTGGAACCGGCATCTAAAGAAACTATCCCCGATATGAATGATATTTCTTTTTTTAAGAAGCAAATGTTCTGGGTGATGCGAAACAAAGGAGCAATTGATCCGGAAGTTATTGATGAATATATCGCCAGAGACGGTTATTTTGGTGTTTCAAAGGCACTTACCGAGATGACGCCTGAAGACATCATTGAAGAGATGAAAACATCCGGGCTTCGAGGAAGGGGAGGTGCCGGATTTCCCGTATGGATGAAATGGAATTTTGCAGGATCCAGCCCGGGTGAAATAAAATATGTTTTGTGTAACGCGGACGAAGGAGATCCGGGTGCGTTCATGGATAGAAGCATTTTAGAATCGGATCCGCATTCTGTTATAGAAGGGATGATCATCGCAGCAAAAGCGATCAATGCGAAAAAGGGTTATATTTATGGGAGAACGGAATACCCCCTTGCCATCAGACGGCTGGAAATTGCCATTCAACAGGCCAGCGATTATGGTCTTCTGGGCGAGGATATCCTGGGATCAGGTTTTTCCTTTGAAATAGAAATCTATCAGGGTGCGGGGGCATTTGTATGCGGCGAAGAAACAGCGCTGATGAGATCCATTGAAGGAAAGCGGGGGATGCCGCGTCCCAGGCCGCCTTTTCCCGCGCAAAAAGGTCTCTGGGAGAAGCCCACCATATTGAACAATGTTGAAACATTTGCCAATGTAGCGCAAATTATTCGCAAGGGCGGCGCATGGTATTCCAGCGTTGGAACGGAAACAAGCAAGGGGACGAAGGTTTTCGCATTGTCCGGTGATGTAAACAATATTGGTCTTGTGGAAGTTCCCATGGGAACAACGTTACGGACTATTATATATGATATTGGGGGCGGTATCCCCAAAAAAAGAAAGTTCAAGGCGGTTCAACTAGGTGGCCCTTCCGGCGGATGCATACCTGAGCAGTATCTTGCCACGAGAGTGGATTATGAAGAAATA
>JAFDFT010000495.1 GCA_019309685.1 Deltaproteobacteria bacterium | reverse complement strand
TGTGCGGCATCCCGCATAGGCTCTCAAAGACACCCGGCCGTGTTGTGACTCGCGCGCCCAAGGTTGGCGAACACAACGATGATATCTACAAGAAATTGCTGAACTACAGTGATGAACAGATTCAAAAGCTTCAGCAGCAGGGAACGATATAGCCGATGAATTCGTGAAAAGACGAATTCATCACGTTTTATGTTTTAAGTGTTAAGTTTTAGGGTATATTTATATTATTAAATTAATTACTTAAAACCTAACACTTTAAACATAAAACGTGATGAATTCGTCTTTTCACGAATTCATCGGCTATATCGTTCCCTGCTTCTTAAGCTTTTGAATCTGTTCATCACTGTAGTTTAGCAATTTCTTGTAGATATCATCGTTGTGTTCGCCAACCTTGGGCGCGCGAGTCACAACACGGCCGGGTGTCTTTGAGAGCCTATGCGGGATGCCGCACACCGGCAGGTTTTCAAGACCTTCTTCCTCCATGTCCGTATATTCGATCATACCTGTTGCTTTTACGTGAGGGTCCTTTGAGACTTCATCGAGTTCATAATAACGTCCGCACGGTATCCGCGCTTCTTCCATGGCCTTCATCACTTCATCGACTGTCCGGTCTGCTGTCCATTTGGCGATCAGAGGATCGATTCTGTCCCGAAACTCAAAGCGTGAGAGATCATTATGAAGTTCAGGGTCTTCCAGCAACTCTTCATGCCCGATGATCTTGGCCAGCCTGCGGAAAAGAGAGTTCATTATGGTCGCGATAAACACGTATCCATCCTTGCATTTAAAAAGGTCTGTCGGCCCCACATAGGCGGCACGGTTTCCCACCCTGGGCCTTAACCGGCCAAGGACTTCAGCTTCTGCTATTTGCGGGGCAGTAAGAGAGATAGCCGTTCGCAGGAGAGCAAGATCAACCATCTGCCCCTCTCCTGTCATATCACGATGTCTCAATGCAGCAAGGGTCCCAAAAGCAGCGGAAAGCGCTGTGCTGAAATCCATGGGATTCATAAACGCCCGTACAGGCGGTTTGTCTTCGTATCCGCCAAGCGCCATGGCGCCAGACATGGATTGTGCGATAAAATCAAAACCTGGCAGGTTCGCGTAGGGGCCTTCACTTCCAAAACAGGATATGGCTGTTAGAATGATGTCGTGTTTAATTGTTTTTAATTCTTCATAGGTCAGGCCCATTAGTTTAGCCGCGTTAGGACTAAAATTATGGATAACGATATCGCATTCTTTAACCAGATCCTTTAACACTTCCTGGCCATCTTTATTGTTTAGAAGGTTTAGCGTGATACCCTTCTTGTTGCGTGCATAGCTGTAATAAGAAAGGTTTTGGCCGTTCGGGCCGATAAGGCCAATGGTGCGATCTTCCTCACCGCCCGGGCGGTCAACACGGATAACTTCCGCGCCCATGTCAGCCAGCATCATGCCGCAATACGGGCAGGCGATGAAACGGCCAAAATCAAGAACCCGGATATCTTCAAGAACCCTCTTCATAAAAGCCTCCAGTTTTTAGCGTGTAATAATTTTTACAGATGCGGAAAAGTTAAATTATTCTTTTCGGCTATCCGAAAAAGACAAGTACTTCCTTTGTCATACCCCGGTTCATCCGGGGTATCCAGATAACCAATGTATTCTAAAAATCCTATTGTTTGTTAAAGTATAAACGTAATAATTTTATCTGTAACCCTGGATCACCCGGTCAAGCCGGGTGATGACGGCAGTGTATATGGGTGATGACCGTTTAGTATATTTTTCTTTCTAGTTATATAAAAAGCCCAAATTATCGAAGGAATCCATAGAAATACATTCACTTATCTTTTGTGTATAAGCGAATTATTCTATTTGAAACCATATATAAATTTTTAAGTCAATTCATCATGTGAAATTTGCTTATAAATATTTTTAGTGTATTCATTGACACCCACATAGGACTTTAATATATTTTGCTGGATTTTGTTTGGCGTTTTGTAAATGGGGTTGTATTTCGGTTTAGGTTTGAATTGATTATCTTAGGCGAAGGGAGGAGAAATATGTTAAGAAAAACATTTTTATTTTTACTGACTTTACTGATGGTCGTATCACCCTGTATCGCAGAGGAGATAGGCGGTGTAAATTTACCGGATACGCTCGAGATGGATCAGAACAGGCTGGTGTTAAATGGCGGCGGTGTTCGAGAAAAGTTTTTTGTTGATGTCTATGTCGCTGGGCTTTACTTATTGCAGAAGAGCGGTGATTCTAAAAAGATTATTCAGGCAGATGAGCCGATGGCTCTCAGGCTTTACATTATCTCTGCTCTGGCTAAGAGTAAACAGATGGAAAAGGCTATACGGGAGGGTTTTGAAAAATCTACAGACGGAAATATTACTCCCATTAAATCCCGTGTAGATGAATATGTTTCTATATTTAAAGATAAGGTTACCAAAGGCGATTTTTATGACTTTGTTTATCTGCAGGGCAAAGGAGTGGAAGTTTATAAAAACGGCAAATTGATACTTTTAATAAAAGGTCTTGATTTCAAGCAGGCCCTTTTCGGCATATGGATTTCCGAACGACCTGTTCAGAAAAGTTTGAAAAAGAAAATGCTCGGAAAATAGTCATAGGAAAAAGGGTCCAAACGGTATCTTGCTATATCCAGTTCTTTCAGTTCATCAATTGCATGAACAAGGCTTTTAGTATTAAAGCGTCAATATGGACCGCGGCGACTGGGACCAGGTTCAGTCAATATTTCTTGAAGTCATTTCCACCGGTCATGCTACGTTTGAAGCCAACTCAAATGGTTGGGACAAATGGGATTCCGGCCATCTGCGCGAATGCCGTCTTGTGGCAAAATCCAGAGGATCTGTTCTCGGCTGGGCAGCATTGAGCCGGGTTTCTGATCGGCCGATCTATTCAGGTGTAGCAGAGGTGAGCGTTTATGTTGGTAAGGATTACCAGCACAGAGGTGTGGGCTCGGCGCTCCTTGACGTTTTGATTAAAGATTCGGAGGATAACGGAATATGGACGCTTCAGGCAGGCATCTTTCCTGAAAACACGAGCAGCCTTAATCTTCACAAGCAGCATGGATTCAGGGCGGTCGGCCTTAGAGAAAAGATAGGAAAAATGACCTATGGAAACCTGACAGGAACATGGAGAGACGTAATTCTCATGGAACGACGCAGCAAAGCAGTCGAGATAGCCTGACTGAAATAAAGACCTTCGCATTATAATTAAGGAACAAAGTGATAACAGATGAACATATTCATAATGTAGCACATTAATCTTAACTTTAGGAGAAAGTAATGGCTGATTGTGAATTAATTTTGCAACGTGTGTTTTTTTTAACGATATTATGCCAGACATGCCGGACATGGCAGAATTGATGAAGGACAATTACTGCCGGGATGATAAATATAGGTGTGCAAGATACAGGGTCTTTAAGGCTTTGGGCAGAGAAGAAGTGCCTTCGGATCTGTTTCCGATTGATATACAGAGGGCGGATCAGATTATTTCTCAAACCGGGAATACCTGACACTGTATTTAAGGAAGTTTTAAATTGTTAGTTAGTGTTTTAAAAATAATGGTTTCAAAAGGAGGTTGTTATGAATGTGAATCCGCTCGAATGGAGTTATCAGGGATGGCGCTTGTTTTTTCTCATATCAGCGATATGGAATCTATTGGGCTGTATTGAGGGCACTCTGCTTCCGGCTAAAAATATGCTCAGATATTACGGCGTTGAAACCGATGATTCTCATACCTTGTTTTTAAACCGGTCATTTTGGGGTGCAGTGCTTGTTTTTGGGATCGGATATCTTATTATCGCTTATGATCCCGGGAAGCATCTGGGTATTGTTGCCATGGGCATTATCGGTAAGATCCTTGTCAGCGCTAATTGGTTTTACCTTTATGGCACCGGGCGGGCCAAAGCTCCAGCACTATTCGCTGCAGTCGGTGATTCGATTTTTACCTTTTTCTTTATCGTGTACCTTTATAGTGGTGTAAGAATACCCTGAACCCGATATCTGATAAGAACCTATAAAGTAACACCTCAAATGAGCGTAAATAAAATGAAAAATTTT
>JAFDFT010000085.1 GCA_019309685.1 Deltaproteobacteria bacterium | reverse complement strand
AAAAACAGTACTGTTATGGGAAAAATCAGCGACCGTATCCTTTTTGATGCTTTTTTCATGTATTAAAACCTAATGGCTTATGGTAATTGAATATTTTATTCACCTTTCTTCGGTTCTTAAAAAGTCTTTCTTGATTTATCCACAGGATTTTTTTATGAACTTCTTTTCAATAAAAAGACAGAATTTTTTAAACTCGACACATGGAATCATATCCGTTTGACGACAAAACAATAACCATTAATAAGAAGGGAGCTTCTTCCTTCTCAAAGGTCAGCTACCCCATCCGTTATGGCCGTTTCTCTGAAATAAAAACAAAGGATTATATTTACCAGTTCAATTTAAATGGAGAAATTAAATTCATTCAGGGGAAAAACCAACATTGGCCGGACCCCAATGAATGGCTAAAGCGGACCATTTCCAATGATTGGATCTATTATTCGGCCGGCGGATACCAGGGCATTTACAGTTTCATTGGAGAATATTACTTACCGTATTTCAAATATCCCTGCAATACCATATTCCGCAATAACCCTTTTGGTAACGGCCGCGTCGAATCCGCGATTCACTCCCTGGATGTTCTGCTATCATCACTGGAACACATCTCAGTTCAAAAAGCCCCGCCAGCTATTCTGGAATTCGCGGCAATGGCAGCCAAAAACAGGCTTTCCACGCTTGATGAGAATTCAGACACACTGCATGCAATCATTGGAGGTTCTGTCACGGTTCTCCCGCCGGATACACGGCATGTTGATTATGAAGTGATTCCCGTGACTATCGCTGATGGGTGTATGTATAATTGTGGTTTTTGCTCTGTAAAACAAAGTAAAAAATTTTCCCGGCGAAGCAAAAACAATATCCTTGAGCAAATTAACAGGTTAAAAGACTTTTACAAAAAGGATCTCTCTAATTATAATTCAATTTTTCTGGGCCAACATGATGCACTTCATGCCGGTATTGAGTTCATTGAATTCGCGGCCTTACAATCATACGAAATATTAGATATTAAAAATTCCAATATCAAAGAACCCAGACTCTTTCTTTTCGGCAGTGTGGACTCCTTGATTCAGACAGAAGAATCTGCATTTACAGCTTTAAATAAAACGCCCTTTTATACCTATATCAATATAGGTCTGGAGTCAGCTGACCAGAAAACACTCGACCGGTTAAAAAAGCCGATATCCATTCAAAAGGTTCAAAAAGCATTTTTTAAAATGATAGATCTAAACAAAAAATTCGAAAATATAGAAATATCTGCCAACTTTATTCTGGGACAAAATCTTTCAGACCAGCACTATGATTCTATTCTTAGTTTAACGCGTGACAGCCTTGATCGCTTTTACAGTAAAGGGAATATTTATTTATCACCCATGAACCCTGAAACAAATAAAAAAGAAATACAGGAAAAGTTTACGGCTCTAAAAAATCAAAGCCGTTTGCCAACCCATGTTTATCTTATTCAGCGGCTTTAAAAACAGTAACCGCCGCCTTTAAGGGACTTTTTAAAAGGTTGCTTTACATATCTTCAAATACCATTTATATTTACAGAAAAAATCATCTCCATATCTGACTTTACAGGCACTTAAATAGCGTTATGAAAAAATTAGCTGCACTCATATTTGTTCTTGTTCTTTTTGCTTCAGCACCTCCCATTCAAAGCCGTGATGTAGATATTACGCCGGCCTTGTCCGAAAAAGTCATAAACCGCCTTCGAGAAAAGTACATCCCCATGTATAAAAAATATCAAGGTGTTGAATCGAACCGTCAGGTTGAAATCAAAACATACAATGAAAAAACCAGCAAACTATTAAGCACAGAGAATGTGCATCTTATCCGAAAAGAGTATTTTTATAAAAAGCCGGAAGTTGAGGTGCTAAAATACGTTGTGGACGGTAAAAAAGAGAAGGTCTCTAAATATAAACCCTTAAAATCCCGGCCCGGCTATCATGTTTTTGATGAAAGTGGCGATATTAATTATGAAACACGGGTTGTTGGATACAAGACAATTGCTGAACACCAATGCTATGAAGTTGATGTTACAGCCAAAAAAGCGACCAAAATGCACTATCAGGGGGAGCTCTATTATCGTGTAGATGATCTTAAACTTGTCTTCTCCTCCGGCAGTATCGGCAAAATTTCCTTTCCATTAAAGGGGTTACGTGCGGACCTAATCTTTGACAATATTAATGACCTGACGGTTGTATCTTCAGGTGTGATTTCAGCAAGGGTTGATATTCCTGTTATTTTTCCAGACAGGCGGATTATATCCCGAATTAAGGTTCTTAAAAATACGCCTATTTTTTAAAATTTGATATAAATAAACGGATCGAAACCAGGGAGGATAAATTGAAAAAGGCATTGATCATGGGTATGGTTCTACTGATTTCATTTCCTTTGGTTGCGGCGGAGATCACGGAAATAGATATTGTTGAATATGGGATCTATACATCTGATATTATAGGAACTATTTATGCGCCATTGACAACCAGCGGAAAATACAATCTAGTAAAAAATATCAATCTGCTAGAAAAAACCGATAAAATACCGGCTACAAAAGGAACAAAGTTCGGTCTTTTTTACGTTATAAAAGGGGACATAGAAGGCGAAGAAGTCAATATCACTGAAATCGTCAGATTTCCCAACCCTGGGTATAGAGATCCAAAGACCGGAAAGCTTTTCCGGCAATCTGAGTTTTCAAGCACTAAAAAAGTCGGTTCGAAAAATTTTGTTGCGGGTATGTTTTCCGAAGATTGGAATTTATACCCCGGCAATTGGAGGGTTCAGCTATGGCATAAAGACCAAAAACTGGCTGAAAAATCATTTACCGTATTTAAACCTTAATTCATCTTTTAAGAAATTAACAAAAAAAGCTGTTTTTTAATATAATCTTACATTCTTGAAAAACATTTTCAAATGTGATTCATATAACAGCGATGATGAAATTAAATTTTCTGGAGGTCTGATTGGACATTACAATTCTAATAGAAAAAACAAATGAAAGTGATAATCTTAAACTCGCTGACGTGAAGCTATGTCATAAAGAGTGCAAAGGCGGTCGAATAGAATCCAAACGAGAGGGAAGGCTCATCAGCAATGATCTTATCTTTTGCTGCAGAAGGTGTCATACTGAATGCAAAGTGTTAAAAGAAAACGAAAATGAAATCGTATCACAAATAATGAAAACCTCTCTGGACGGCGAGGAAAGAAAGATAACGGTTGAAAAAGACGGAAAAAACGATTTCATCGTCTCTTTACTTCCGATGGATCCTTCTTCACATGAAATAACTGCCGTTCCTGAGGATCAAACCTTGAGCTTAGATCTTTCCGATGAATAAATATTACGGTATCTTGATTCACCGGCGACTTCAATGCGGCAACCCTTGAAATTACCATATGGCAAAGGGGCTTTAGATCTTTGCCTGGACACATCTCTTTTTGATGTACACGTTATTCTTCCCGAAGATACCCTTCCATTAAAAAGTCCGGAAAAAAGTTTTTTAAAAAACGCAAAAGAACCTTTAGGATCTACTCCTCTTAGAAAACTTACAGCGTCTAAATCCAATAAGTCTTTGTCTGTTATTATTGTTATATCCGATCACACTCGCCCTGTTCCCGACCGCCTGCTTATTCCCTGGATCGTAACTGAACTGGGAGTTAATGACTCCAGTGTTTCTATTTTAGTCGGCACCGGGACACATCGCGCCCCTACCAATGAAGAGCTTTTCAGTATGCTTGGATCTGAAATTTTGAATCGATTCGAGATCATTAGTCATGACTGTAAAGACATAAAAAACCTAACCAATGTCGGTCATTCAAAATGCGGCGGTGCCTGCCTGCTTCACAATCGATATGTTGATGCGGATATAAAAATAGCCACAGGTTTTATAGAGCCCCACTTATTCGCTGGATTTTCCGGAGGTTCAAAAGCGATTGTTCCCGGCATTGCCGGGTTGGAAACCATTTCCTATTTTCATAGAGCCCGGATCATCGCTGATCCGTTGACCACCTGGGGAAATACCGATCAAAATCCGGTATTACAGCTGTCCAGGGATATGACATCCCTTTGTCCACCGGATTGTATTGTCAATGTCACCATGAACCTTAAAAAACAGGTAACCGGTTTTTTTATTGGCGAATACAGAACAGCGCATAACTCCGGATGCCAGGCAGTAGAAAAACAGTCCTGCACCCTGGTTCAACAAAAATATCCTGTGGTTATAACGACAAACAGCGGGTATCCATTGGACATGAACTTTTATCAAACCGTAAAAGGGATATCCGCGGCATCGCAAATTGCCGAAGAGGGAGGGACGATAATCGCTGTTAGTGAGTGCAGCAATGGTATTCCCGGTAACAGTGAATTCGAAAAGCTTCTTTCTCAAAACCTTTCAACTGACAACCTGTTAAATGAGATAATGAACAGCCATACGATACATCAGGACCAATGGCAGGTTCAGACACTTCTTCAAATTCTTCAGAAACATAAGGTTTTCCTTTACTCCGCCATGAATAAAGAAAAGGTCAAATTGGTAAGAGTGAATTATATTTCTGATTTAGAAAAAACTGTTAATGAAATACGAACGTCTCTTGATATCAATCGGCTTCCCGTCGCTGTTATTCCTTACGGACCGCTGACGATTCCTGTACTTTAATTTTTTTCTTGACACCCTTGCGGCATTCCTCCATGGTTTTCTTTAAAAAACCGATTTTAATAAAAGAACGATATAAAAAAACAGGGAAAAATAATGATCGACAAGTGCTCCTTTGGAGTTATGGTCATTAATGGGAAAATGTATTCATCCGACCTTATTATATATCCTGACGGCCGTGTGGCGGATCACTGGCGGCGCCAAAGCGGCCATCGGCTTTCTTCAGACGATATCGATTCACTCATTCAATCAAAACCGGAAGTGATTGTGGCAGGCATGGGTGCCAGCGGAATGATGAAACCCGAACCTGAGCTGGGAGACCTTCTTCAAAAAAATAATATTACCCTTATAGCAGAACCCAACGACAGGGCCATAAAAACATTTAACGCCTTGCTGGACTCAAAAAAGGTAAGTGCATGCTTTCATCTAACCTGCTGACAGGTCATGATAATTGCAAAAATATAATTCTTTATGTTTAGTAAATAAATAGCCTTTTGAACAGACCTAATAAGGAATAAACATGAAAGTTGTATTTCACGAAGACTTCTACCAGGTGTATACATCCGACCCTGCCTCCGCCCCTGGGAGAATTGAACCCATTGTTGAAGAAATTGAAAAAGACGCCGAATTTATTACTGCTCGTCAAGCCTCGGAAGATCAAATTCTTACCGTACATACACAAAGCCATGTCAGTTACGTACGCTCTGCCGGGCTGTATCATATCTCTGCCCTGGCCGCCGGAGGCGCCATTCAAACCGCTGCCATTGGATTGACAGAGCCCTGTTTTGGGCTTATCCGCCCTCCGGGTCATCACGCCTCCTCTGATTCTGCCTGGGGATTCTGTTACTTTAACAATATGGCCATTGCGCTGGAAACATTAAAAATGGAAAACAAAATACAAACGGCGCACGTACTCGATTTTGATCTGCATTACGGAGACGGCAATGTGAATATCTTGGGAAACAAGGACTATATTACGATTCATAACCCGCAGGCGCATCAGCGGGAAGCCTATATTCAAGAAGTCGAAACCGTTTTAGACAAATGCCAAACTGACATCATTGGCATTTCAGCTGGATTTGACCATCACAAAGAGGATTGGGGTGGCCTTTTACGCACGGATGACTATCGGGAAGTGGGGCGTATGGTTCGGGAAACCGCACTTAAAAACAATGGTGGCTTTTTTGCGATTTTAGAGGGCGGGTATAACCATCGGGTCCTTGGACAAAATGTGAAATCCCTACTGCAAGGGATGGAGGGTAAATAGTGCATTAGTTTCATTTCCAAAAGATTCGATGCTCCTAAAAGGATTCCAGGGGTCAAGGGCTCAAGGATTCGAGTGAAGGATTTTTAGCACTTTTTATTGATGACGAAAAGAAATGTCCGCCTTCGCAATAAGATATTGTGTGACAAACGAATCACCGTCATCCTGAACTTGATACAGGATCCAGGAAGGATGCTCATCACTTGAACCACTGGATCCTTGAATCCTTGGACCCTTTCTCCCAATAATTGAGAGAAGATCTATAAATTTTAACAAGATTGTTTATTACAAGCATGAAATCAATCAAACTTGCGGTTGTTCAATTCACGCCGGCCTTTAAAAGGAAGGAAGAAAACCTTTCTCGCATCCAGGAGCTTATAAGCAATCTGGAAGCAGACATCATTGTTTTGCCGGAACTATGTACTACCGGATATTTTTTTCTCTCCAGAGATGAAACAAGCGAATTAGCAGAACCCATATCCGGCCCTACATGTCAATTTTTTCAAAAAATCTCTAAGCAATCCAACGCAGTTGTCGTAGCCGGATTTATAGAAAAAAAAGGAAATAAAATCTTTAATTCGTGTTTAATTGCTCAGCCGGGGAAAAAAACACCTCGAGTTTACAGAAAAACACATCTGTTTTACAAGGAACCGTTTTGTTTTGACCCCGGGGATACCGGCTTTTTTGTTGTTCAGGACACTGTGCGTGACGTAAACATAGGTCCTATGATATGTTATGACTGGCGATTTCCGGAATCTGCGCGTGTGCTCACCCTTCTTGGGGCCGATTTGATTGTATGTCCGTCTAATCTTATTACGGATGCCTGGCGAACAGTTATGCCGGCTCGCGCTATTGAAAATAAAGTGTATGTTGCTGTGGCAAACAGGGCCGGAACTGAGCAAATCAAAGATGAAGAACTTCTTTTTAAAGGGAACTCAACTATTTATGATTATGATGGCATTGCGGTCTACACTGCTGGTGCTTCTGGTGATGAAGTTATGGTAACAAAAATATTTCCCTCTTTAACAAGAGATAAATCTTTTAACGAATTTAATGATGTACTTAAAGACCGCCGGCCAAAGCACTATAAACCGCTGGCATAAACAAAGGAGGTCATAATGTCTTATTTTGATTTTATGTTAAATGATGATGCCCGGGCAGTGGCTGATGAAGCCCGGGAGATAGTAAAAAATGAAATCGATCCTGAATACATAAAAGCAATGGATCGGGATGAAGTAAAATTTCCAAAAGAAATTTATCAAACATACGCAAAGCATAACCTTTTGGGTGTTCGATTTCCGAAAGAGTATGGGGGCCGAGGGCTGAACTGGGTTTCCAGTATCGCTGTACAAGCGGAGATAGGATGTTTAGGAACCTCCTGCGGCTGCGCGTTTGTGATGCCTGACATTGTAGGGGAAGCGTTGTTTCACTTTGGTACGGAGGAACAGAAGCAAAAATTCTTGAAGCCCATGCTTGCAGGTGAGCTTGTCAGTGCAGAAGCCCTTACAGAACCACGCGGCGGATCTGATTTTTTCGGCGCCACCAGCAAAGCCGAAGATAAGGGGGATCATTTTCTTGTGAATGGCCAAAAACGTTTTGTTGTTGGCGCAGAGGGCGCAGACTTTTTTCTAGTGTATGTAAAAACCAATTTTAAACCAGAGGCAAATCCATACGAGCGAATCAGTACTCTGATCATTGAACGCTCCCCCGGTGTAGAAGTCAGTTACTTATACGGTCTAATGGGAGCCCGTGGCGGCGGTACCGGCAGGCTTACTTTCAGGGATGTAAAAGTTCCTAAGGAAAACCTCGTTGGCCCTTTACATGGCGGCGCCCTCGTGTTTCACCGTATGATGGTCCCGGAACGGCTTTGCAGCGCAGGACCGGTAATTGGGGGCATGCGCTCTGTTCTTGAAATTGCCGCGCGATACTCTGACAAACGTATTGCGTTTGGCAAAAAAATTCGCAAGTTCCAGGCCGTAAATTCCATGCTGGCCCAAGGGGTTACACTTTTAGATGCAAGCGCTGCCATGGTATATCAGGCCGCACTTGCAGCAGATCTAGATCATCCCAAGCTTCGCCGCATTGTGAGTGAAACTAAAAAATTCGCGACAGACGCCAACTGGGAAGTCGCTAATATTGCCATGCAA
>JAFDFT010000084.1 GCA_019309685.1 Deltaproteobacteria bacterium | reverse complement strand
ATAATCATAAGCAAATACACCGGGATATCCGGGGGTGTTGGTGCATTTTTTCTGGATTTTAAAAATGGTGTTTACGTTTTCAGGTGTCAGTTTTTCTTCGGGCTTTGAAGTTAACTGACCGCTGAGTATAGGGGAGGTAAGCCGCATATCATTAATGCCAAGGTCGCGGAAAAAATCGATGGTCTTGAAAATATCTTCATGATCATCAACCAATTTTCGGTCAGGAACAAAGGAAACAGCCACATAAAATCCCTCATTTTGAAACATTTTAATAGCATTGATGGCATAATCATACATCCCTTTTTTGCGTCTGCCAGCGTCATGAATTTCAGGTCGATAATGATCCAGGCTGATGACCGGGATTTCAAGCCCGGCATCTTTAAGGCCGCGCACTCTATCAATAGTGAGCTTGTATCCTGTGGTAAAAAGGATGGGCATGGACCTTTCATCAATAGATGAAATTATCTCTTCAAGATCCTTCCTAAGAAGAGGCTCTCCACCGGTAATTCCGATCACACTGGAACCCATATCCTGAACTTCAGAAATAGCGGATTTAAGATGTTTAAGGGATAAGATATCTTTTTTGGAACGGTCTGAAAATGAGCAATGCCAGCAGTTGCATGGGCAAAGAGATGTCACAGCAAAATTGGTGATCACGGGCAATGGGTTGCCGGAAGAAACTGAAATCACCCCTTTTAAGAAACGGTCATATGCCAACGAAGGATAATAGGGAGTAAAGGTATTGGAAAATATTTTACTGCCAATTTTAGTTAGTTTGCTTTCTTTTGAAACATAATTTAAGGCCAGCTTTTGTTTAAGTGACAGACCTTTAAGTTCCTTATTCATCCCCATTTTAAATGTCATCAAAAGTCTTTGGAGGCCGTATAATTGCTTGCCGTTTAGTGACTTCATAGTGATCCTCTTTAAAGTTATTACCTGAGTTTACACAAGTTGGAGGTTTTATATGCCCCGCAAGCGGGATTTCGCTTTCGCTCAACAAACTGCATCCAAGGGTGAAGCTTGAACTATTGCAAACTCTTATTAGCGACTCATATGGAAACCTCCGGTTTACCCATCGGGTGAAAAATGATGAGAAATAAAGATGAAAAATCATTTTATCAAATGGGCAAATTTCAATCAAGGGCAGGTGTAAAATACCGTTTATATAGCGCAAGGTAAAAAAAGATTAAATAGAAAAGCGCTGGTTTAAGGGAAAAAAATTAACGGTTGCGTGTGGACCCTAAATAAATAGCTGTCAACGTAATGATGACACCAATTATACCTGTAATTGTGGTTTTATGGTGAAAAAAGAGGATATCCCATATAAATGCCAATGTCGGTTGGAGTAAAAGAATGAGGCCTACAATTGATAGATCAAGATTGGGCATTCCTTTAGAAATGAGCACCCACCCAAGTACCTGGCTGAAAATGCCGTATGCTAAAAGAGATATATAACTTTGCGTATCCGGAATCAGGAGTGACTCTCCTTGAGTCAAGGAAATAACGAGTAGAATAAATGCTGAAGAAATAGATATAATGGATAAATTCGCAAAAGGCGATAGTCGATTTTTGTTTGTTTGAACTGACCTCAAGGTTAACAGGTATGCTGTATAAAAAATAGCCGTAAGCAGGCCGAGAAGAATGCCGATTTTGTATTCATGGTCAAGCATCCGCCACTTAATGCCCACAATAAGAAAAAGTCCAATAATAGCCATGGGGATGGAAAGAAATAGTTTGATGCCTTTTTTCTCTCCCAGAAAAGTAATTCCAATAATTGCGAGAAAGAAAACCTGAAAATTTGCCAAAATCGTTGAAAGCCCAGGGCCAATATAAAGAACGCTTTTATGCCATACGAAAAGATCTAGCGCGAAAAAAAGTCCGCAAAATAACAACAGAATGAATGTATCCAACCCATCCCAGATTTTATCCTTTTTTAAGACCACTATCAGTACGAGACAAATACCCCCAAAAAACATCCTGTAAAATCCAGATACTGTAGGACTCACATGTGCGAGCTTGACATAAACACCTGAAAAGCTGATCATCACAGCGCCAAGGATAACCATGAGTACTGATGATCTAACCATAATTTGTATGAAGTTTCGGATAAAATTCATTTTGCGCGCCTTATAAATAAAATAGACCCTTGTATGGTAAATAATGGCTGTTTTCAACCGCCTAGTTTACGGAGAATTTAGTCAGAGAATAATTTGTAAGTAAAACAGTGCGAAAGAATGATCTGAATAGTTAAAAAGGGAGTGACAAATTAATGCGGGGGAAATGTCAATACCTATTAAATGATCAACTTTTTCCATCAAGGATAGCGTTTGCTTTTTCCAGTGTATCGACTTCAATAGCCTCATAGTAGGCTAGGTTTTCAATGCCCATTTTTATTTCTCTGAAACCATCTAGTTGCTGTGGGGTTATGACACGTACAAGCTGACCCATTTCAAGATCTTCAAACACCTGCATAGCATCACTGATATGAAGAAGCGCGATTTCAGTATCGTCTTCTGTTGAAACGTGGCTATAGTTGACAATACATCCCCAACCGGCTTTTAAAATCTGGGCTTTTTCCCATATTTCAGTTACAATCATTTCACGCTGATCATCAGGCAGAGGCAGATCGCCAAAAGTGATGTAGAGTCTATTTTTCTCTTGATCCGCAATAACCTCGTACTTTACATCCATGTTTAACTCCGGGATTATACAAAAATTATGCAGTTATTAAGAAGACGTTATTTAGACGAAAGGTTCATAGCATATCTTTTGTAAAAATGGAAATATTTTAAGTGAAAAATGAAATCAATTTTGCAACTATTTAGCGTTGTGCGGGAGCGTGATATAATGGTATGCATTATTATGTAGAAATTATACTATTCAAAAAAAACAATAGCACTTTTTATTATATGGAATCAAAACCTTATCTAAAAAAACCATATTGGGATGGAAAGATCATTGACATTCACTGCCATTTTTTCCCGCATCCGCTTTTTAAAGCCATCTGGAATTATTTTGAAAAATTTGACTGGAATATAGTCTATAAAGGTACGCCTGAACAACTCTCAAATGAATTGGAAAAACTGGGTGTAAAGTGTCACAGTTTGCTTAATTACGCGCACAAGCCTGGAATTGCGAAGGATATGAACCAGTGGACAGAAGAATTCGCGAAGAAAAATCAATCAACATTGCCGTTTTTTACAATTCATCCCGAAGATCAGGATAATAAACTAATGGCAAGGGAATTTCTTGAAAAAGGTTTCACAGGCCTCAAGCTCCAACCCCTGGTGCAGAACTTTCATGTGGCGGATGAACGAGTAACGCCTGTATATGAAGAAATTATAAAACATGGCGCGTGGACCTTGCTTCATACGGGTACAGCACCCTATTCAAATGGTCTTGTGGGGGTGCAATATTTTCGCAAGCTAATGAAAAGGTTTCCAGATCTAAAGGTTATCGTTGCTCATATGGGAGGGTATGAATTTCATGAGTTCTTTGAACTGCTTGAAAAGTATCCAAATATGCGGCTTGATACCACAATGATATTTACCGACACCGATGTTTTCGATACGTCATTTCCAAAGGAAATGATTGATCTTGTTGAAAAATACAGTGACAAAGTTTTGTTCGGCAGCGATTTTCCGAATATCCCTTATGAATACGAAGAGAGCATCAACGGTCTACTTCGTTTACAGTTTGAACAAAAAGTTTATGAGAAAATATTTTATAAGAATGCTGAACGGGATTTTAATATCGATTGATACTAAGATTTGATTCCTAATTTTATGGTTACCGGCTAAAAACTCAACATCCGCCATACCAAATTTATTGGGGCAATTTCTTTTTTTCAAGGATCATGATGAATTGAATATATATTCTTATTATGCCAATCCTATACGATAACGTTTGGTTTTATGATGAAAAGGAGGGAAATACATGAAAAGAATTGTAAAGTGGTTTGCAGAAGGCTTGATCATATTGGCTCCAATATTCATTACGATTTGGGTTGCATATGAAGTGTTTCAGGTGATTGATCATTTAATTCCAGCGAAAGTTCCTGGAATGGGCTTTATTATTACTTTGTCATTTATTACTTTTATAGGATTTTTGGGTTCTACATTATTGGGAGGTCTTTTCCGTTATATAGAGAAAATATTTTCAAGACTGCCTCTTCTTAAAATACTTTATAATGCGCTGCGCGATCTTTTAGCCGCTTTTGCCGGAGAAAAGAAAAAATTTAATCAACCTGTAATGGTTCGGCTTTCCCATGATGGTATGGCAAAGCTCGTGGGTTTTATTACCCAGGATGATCTTAATCATCTTGGCATTAGCAATGAAGTAAGTGTTTATTGTCCTCATTCGTACAATTTTTCAGGACAATTATTGATTGTGTCAAAGGAAATGGTAGAACCTCTTAATGCAGATAGCAGTACAGTGATGTCTTTTGTGGTTTCTGGCGGCGTGGCTGGAACACCAAAAAGTTCGGAATCTGAATAAGTTGCTAAGCGAGGCTGTTAGAATTCGCTTTTAGATAAAGCTGTACTAAATATAATCAGGATCACGTAGTATGAGGGAGCTTCATTTTCATATCATTGGCAAGGGTTATTATTTCTTCCTTTTTCGGGCGGTAAAAAATCATCGTTATTGCCGATACGCCTATGAAAGCATATAGCGTTTGCAAACTATCTCCTATAAAATAAAGTACAACGCCATAAATTCCGATGCTTTCAGAAAGAGCTAAAGAGATGATCATCGCTACTGTGTATTTTCCTATAAATGCTGGTTGAGTAGATTGTTGCGAAATATTTGTTGCTCCAGGCCTGGTGCCTGAAGAACGCACAACAAGAACAGCTTTTCTTACAAAGTATGAAATAATAAGTGTTATAAGAGAAACAGCATAAAGGATATTCTTGAAAAGGTCCAAAGGTATAGCTGGGTTTGCGTTCTGTCTAATCTGGTCACCCGCTAAATGACAAACAAGCACATAAACGAATAAGGATAATAGTATTGCACCCCAAATGATCCACATGACGATCATCCCTTTATCTATCATTTCTTTTTCTGATGGACGTAGCATAGTATTCCCTCCGATGTGAATATTTCAATATTATTAAAACTAAAGAGTAGCGTTTATAGTTATCTTCCATTATTTAAAATACAAGTCAAGTATCCTCAGATCTACTCAGAGAACTAGCCATTGACCCGAGAACTACCATAAATGCGCCAACTACGCTTAGCAGGTTTAACGGTTCTGATTCTATCAGGCCTGGAAAAAGAATGGAGAAAATCTTCATTGATCCAATGGTAATTAAAGGGATTATCGCCATGGTCATGCTGACCCGTGATGCTTCAAGATGGTTGAGCGCTTCTGAAAAGCTTCCGTACGCAAAGATTGTATTCAGTCCTGTAAAGATAAGAAGCAGTAATTGGATAAAACTGATTTTCAAAATTTCAGCGGGTTTGGAAAAAGGTGTAAGAATAATGAAACATCCAATATAGATAAATAAGAGAATTGTTGCAGATGGTAGTTTAGTGAGTAGCTGTTTTTGCGCGAGTGCATAAACTGCCCATAATATTGCTGCACAGACAACGAGCACAATACCTGAAGCATAAGTGCTGAATCCGGATAAAAGGAAAGCGAATCTCGTATTAAAAAAAAGAATCAAACCGAAAACTAAGATAAAGAAACCTATGCTTTGGGATAGTCTGAAGGATTCCTTAAAAAAAAGAATGCTGCCAAAAAGTAGAAACATGGGTGCAAGTTGAATAACAACAGCAGCCGTGCTTGGGGGTAGATAATTCAGCCCGATCATGAAAAAAGCATAATTTGCGCCTAACCCGAATATCGCCAACATCATAAGCCATAAGAATGATCCGCGAAAAATAGTCAATGTGGGAAAATGTTGTTTTTTAAATATCCATACGCCTATTAATGCAGCAGAGAAAAGGAAACGATACCAGGCAATGGTAAATGGGCCCATATCTTCAAGAACTATTTTTAAGGCAATCGGAGCTACGCCCCAAAAGAAAACTGTTATGAGAGAAAGAGATATGCCTAATTTCCAACGTCCGGTTGTCGTATGTTTGATCATAGAAATAGGATAGAAAAGCGCCTGGGCAATAGGCCGGGCACTTGGTACTTAAAGATTTAAAAAATTAGAATAGTTAAATTAAACCCGGTTATCTACGAAAGACAAGTAAACATATTTAAGTCAATAAATTAATTCTTTCTCATTTCGTCATACCACGGTTTATCCGGGGTATCCATAATCCTGGATCACCCGGTCAAGCCGGGTGATGACAGCAGTTTATAAAGATGGCAACGACTTTGCATATATATAATGACCATCGTGTATATTTATCCCTATTCTCAGCAACTCTTATAGCTTTAGCTTTCCGGATAACCGAAAAATGAAATATTAACGTTAAGAGAACAAATGTTGTTTGTCAAATAGAAAAGCTCTTAACCTATTGGAATTCTTATTTTCTTGACCCGGAAATCCACGCGGGATATAGAAAATATATCCGATTCTAAAAAGGACCTCCTAAAGCAAACATAGATGGAGAACTGAAAAATTCGAACATGTGGTTTCAACACGCCTAAAAATACCAGAAAAGGAAATTAAAATGAAAAGAAAGATCTTTTTACTGTTTTTATTCTTCGCGATTCTGGCAATTTCACTTATATTTTCAGCATGTAAATCTGATAAGACACCCCCGGAAAATCCTCTAGAAATTACACGCATTACACCTGAAGGATTAGATGTGCCGGTTCAAAATCAGATAGTTATTCAATTTAATCGTTCGATTGTACCGTTGGGGCGCATGGATCGTAAAGCAGAAGAAATTCCGATTAAAATTACTCCGCAATTAAACTGTCAATGGAGATGGCTCAATACGAGCGCGCTTTCCTGCCAGTTAAAGCATGAAGATTCACTAAAGCCGTCAAACCGGTATACTGTCACAATTAAGCCGGGGGTTTATTCGGAAGATGGATCAACGACTGCTGAAATATTCAGTCATGAGTTTATAACACAAAGGCCGAAAGTAAATTATACAAATTTTCAAACATGGAAGTCTCCGGGTAAGCCTGTGATTCGAGCAGTCTTCAATCAACCTGTTAGCAAGTCATCAATTGAAAAACATTTATACTTTAATCTAGATGGGAGTGATTCACGTTATGTTTTAAGAGCTGAACGGGATCCACATGACCGGCAAAAGCCCCATATCATTCCTTTGCCGGGGGAAGGTCTTTTTGTTCTTTTTGGGAAACAAAAACCTGAAAAAAGCGATGACGAACTCAAGAAAATCAACGGTATTGAAGCTCGTCGTATATGGCTTATAGCACCGACAAATGAACTTCCCCTAAACTCCGGAGCCGCGCTCAAAATTGAGCCCGGGCTTGTGTCGGCTCTAGGACCGGAAAAAGGTATAACAAACAGAGTGGTTGTCAAATTTCACACGTTCCCTGAATTCAAGTTTATAGGGTTAAGATATTATTCGAATGAAGATAAACGTATACTGATCGATACGGATAAGGATTATGTGACAAGTTCCAGATGCAATCCGTTAGGTCGTGTTGCAATGGTTTTTAACGCGCCTGTAATTCATGAGGAAATTAAGGAGAATATAACTTTTTCACCAGACCTGGCAGGCGGCCGCGTTGATTACAACCCCTGGGAGAATATGTATAAATATTCCCGCCTCGGATCACCTCACAAAAAGGGACGTGAATATGAAGTGCGTTTGCCGGAAGTCTTAAAAGCCTGGCAGGAATATGAAATAAAATCCTCAAAGGGACAAATCAAAGATGAATTTGGTCGATCATTGGATGAGCCAATTCATATTCGTTTTAATACGGATCATAGAAAGCCGGATTACGAATTAACTTATAAAACAGCCATACTTGAAAAACAGATCGACAGTGAAATGCCGCTAGTAGTTACCAATTTAAAGAAGGTAACTGTGAATTACAAAACACTGACTTCAGACGGTTCAAAGACCGGCTTAATTCTGGAAAATCCTGTGCAGAAAGTTGAAGATATTGCTTTTAAAATGCCATTAGGAATTCGCGCCGT
>JAFDFT010000083.1 GCA_019309685.1 Deltaproteobacteria bacterium | reverse complement strand
GGCTTCGTAAAATCCCGCTTTTTGCCCAATTTCTGCGTCAGGCTCAAATTTTAATACTCGAAATACTCAGTGTATTCCTGCGTTTAAAATTATCGCCTTCCTTGAACTTGAACAAAAATCGGAATTTTAAAAGGTCTATAATTTGTATTGTAATTAGGAAAAGGGAGAAACTGAAAAGAAAAGATGAGGTTTATTTGCAGCTTTCTCCGAATTTCCTACGACAGTGCTAACTGTATCAGGTTCGGTGGGTATGTTCTCAGTTCTGCGTAACTGGCAGAACACCCCAATCGGATAAGCCATTATATTATACTGTGAAGTAAGAATGCAAGGGTATTTATTCAATTAAGAAGATCTGGTCCTTAGCGCCAGGTCAGAGATATTTGGCTCCATCCTAAACTTATTAACCTAAAAGGAGTCAGAAACCAGAAGTCAGAATGGGAATAAAAAATTAATGGAGTTGGCAACAGTTGGGGAGCTTCGCCGTCTAATCATTTTCTATTTTTTCCTCCTGATTTTCGGCAACTGACTCCTGAATTCTAGTTGCTTTATAAGTCCCTTTCATGGGCGAAATCAAAGCCGGGTCTTTTTGGGCCCCGGATTTTTTACTTATTTCCCATGCTGAAATGAAGATACATCGGAAGGCAGGTTTAATAGATGCGTCTTGTTAAAAGGAAGGCAGTGTCCTACCTGAATGACCGAAGGGAGATCTTTTTTGATTTTTTCGAAAACAGACGGCTGGCAGGTAAATAACAACTCATAATCTTCACCCCCTGCCAGGATGAGGTTTTGCGGTTCAAGGTTATATTTTTTGCAAAACAGGACAAGGTCAGGATCAAAATCAGTAGTGTTTAAATTGAATTCAATGGAAATTCCTGAAGCTTTTGCGATGTGATGGGCGTCTCCGGAAAGGCCGTCACTGATATCTATTACACATTTTACGCCATTTTCAGCAAGTACCCTGGATGCGTCAAACCTTGCTGCTGGGGATTTAAATTTTTCAATGAGCTTTATAAAACCAAGATCTCGTTTTTGAAGAGAATACAGACCTGCCCGGGCAAGTCCAATGGGCCCTGTACAATAAAGGCCATCCCCTGATTGTGCGCCCGAACGAGCAGGGAAAAGTTTATCAATTCCGTTCCCGACAGCAAAGAGGTCAAGTGAAAGCTGGTTGCTTTTGGAAATGTTACCGCCGCCCAATGAACATTGATGCTTGTTCAAGGTTTTATGAATGCCCTTATAGAGAGCTTCTATAGTTTTTTCAGAAACATCAGATGGCAGGGCGAGATTTACAAACACACTGACCGGTTCGGCGTAGGAAGCGGCCAGATCGCTAAGTGTTGTTTCAATGGCTTTGCTGCCGACTTCTTCAGGGGTTTGCCAATCAAAATAAAAATGCACCCCTTCTCTTTGCGTATCGGTTGTAATGACTGGATTTTTAATGGTTCTAAAAAGTGACGTATCATCTCCCGGAGGAATTTTTATGCAATCATTTTTAGCATAATGTTCACGCGCCGGCGCCAGCAGTTTATCAATAAGTGCAAATTCATCCGTCCAGTGTGATTCAAGAAATGTACGCCCCTGGCAGCCGCAGGCTAACGCGATGCCCGAAGCACTGGTTAAAGGGTCCTTAGAACGCGAAACTGCACTGATAACGGCAACCCCTGCCGCTCCATTTTCCATGCAAGATCTGGCATTGTCTTCACTGATTCCGCCAATGGCAACTACCGGAAGCGATACCTTTTCAGTGAGAGTTTTTAGTCCCGAAAGCTTGATAACGGAACTTGCGTCTTCTTTTGTATCTGTGGGGAAAACCGGGCCGGTTCCGATATAGTCACATGGCGAGAGGTCGGTTTTGCTTAATTCATCCAAGGTTGATACGGATATGCCGATGATCGCTTCAGGCCCTAAAATTTTTCGCGCTATATCCGAAGATTCATCTGATTGCCCCAAGTGAACGCCATCAGCCTGGACAGCTTTGGCAAGAATGATATCATCGTTGATTAAAAACGGGACATGGTTCGTTTTGCACATGTTTTTAATGGTGATTATTTCTTCAAAAAAATGCGGCGTAATAGACTTGTTTCGATATTGGATGATGGTCGAACCGGCTTTAAGCGCTATGGTAACCTGTTCAACAGGCGTAAGCGCAGGGGCATTGTCATCAGTGATAAAATTGAAACGGAGGGCTTCTTTAAGATTATCAGTAAGCATGATAATTTCAGGTTTGGTTTAGTTTCCTATTCGTTAATAGAAAGGGCCTCAGTATTTATGGTCTTATAGTGACATGTTACGAGTAAATTAATAGTAAATAGTAATAATAATTAATTAATTGAATGAGTGAAAATAATTATATTTTAATTGAATTTCAATTTGTTGTAATCGGATACTTCAGTGTTATTAAACATTTCTATCCATGATTGAAATTGAAGAGCTTTATCGTGACCATATTTTTCAAGTTCTTGTAATATTTTTTGAACAGATTTTTTTCTACTGGAACCATTTTTGTTCTTTGAGAAAAATTTGTCTGCGTAACAGATGATCTGTTCTTCAATTGTGATGGGAGACATATCGCGCGGTGGGAGCGGAAGTTGATGTGTTTTAATATCATCGATCGTTATCCCAATACCAACGTGACGCTCACATACAAGGCCGTGTTTCGGAAGTCCCATATTTTCCAGCAGTTCGCGTCCTAGATGTCCATGACAAATATAAGGATGATTGCCATGGCAGTCCAACTCCGGCAGATCGACAAGAAATATCCCAATGTCATGCAGCATGGAGGCTTCTACTATAAAGTCGTTATCTATGCTATGATCAGGCAGACTGTTGGCAATATCGATAGCCATGCCAGCCACATCTTTACCATGCTGCACAAGAACATCATATAACCTGGATCCGGTGTCGTAATATTTGCTGATAACATCTTCTGCATTCATGATAAAAACTCGTAATTATATAGATATTTCCTATGTTATGAATTACTAGAAAGCAAAGCACCTTCTATAAAAGGGTCCAGATTGCCATCGAGGACGGCTGTCACATTGCCTACTTCCAGATTAATTCTATGGTCTTTGACCATTTGATAAGGATGCAAAACGTATGATCGTATTTGACTGCCCCAGGCGATGTCATCTTTATTATCGTGCATTTCCTGAAGTTTGCTGCCTTGTTTCTGTTTTTCTTTTTCATGGAGCCTGGCCTTTAAAACTTTCATGGCGATCTCTTTATTTCTGTGTTGGGATTTTTCCTGCTGACATTGAACAATGATACCGCTTGGTAAGTGAGTGATCCGCACCGCACTGTTGGTTTTATTCACATGCTGACCACCGGCACCGCTTGCACGAAAAACATCGACTCGAAGATCTTTATCGTCAATATCGATAATGATTTCTTTATCCAGTTCAGGATACACAAAAACAGAGGCAAAAGACGTGTGCCGTTTTCCACTGGCGTTAAATGGTGAAATCCTTACCAGACGATGCACACCCTTTTCTGATTTTAAATAGCCATATGCGAATTGACCGCTTGCCGTAAACGTGACACTTTTGATTCCCGCTTCATCGCCAGGCTGAAAGTCGATGATGTCAGATGTAAAGCCTTTTTGTTCTGACCACCTGAGATACATTCGGAAAAGCATTTCAGCCCAATCTTGCGCTTCAGTCCCTCCCGCTCCAGCGTTAATGGAAACAATGGCATTATTATGGTCATCCTCGCCGGAAAGCATAAGATCAACTGAAAGCTTTTTTATCCTTTCGTCAATGTCCTGGGTCTGTTTTGAAACCTCTTCAATCGTTTCGTTGTTGGATTCTTCTAGGGCGAGATCAAGGAGAATTTCACTATCTTCAAGATCATTCTGCAGTTTTTTAAAATTATCGACTATCCCTGTTTGCAGCGTCCGTTCTTTTAATACGGCAGTTGTTTCTTCTGGGTTATCCCAAAATCCATCTTTAGAAATAATTTGTTCAATCTCCAGAAGCCTTTTTTCTTTGCCGGCAAGGTCAAAGATACTCTTTCAATTCATCTAATTTTTGTTTCAATTCATTAATAGTGTATTTAAGTTCCGCCGTCATTTTAATACCTCCAGTATATAAATAAAATTTAACTCACAATTCGCCGAGGGAAAGGGCCCAGAGATTCACAGACGAATAGTGATATGGTACGAGTTAATAGTAAATAGTCAATAGTTTTCAGATAGACTGAATAAATAACATCCAACGCACTCGAATCCTTGATCCGAGAATTTTTACAGGACCATTAGCTTCTTTTTACTATTCTTATTAATAGCCGATTTTTTTATTTGTGACAATAGTGTAATTGCGCAAACAATAGAGCAGAGCAGAGCGAATATGTCACCATATCTTGTATAAAAACTAATTTCTTTTAATACCGGCACTGTCTTTGTCAGGGTCGCGTCTTGGAAAATGCCTGTTTTTGCCATGATGCGTCCTGTTGGATGAATAAAACCGCTTATACCCGTATTGGCTGATCGTATCAGGGTTCGTTTATTTTCAACAGCTCTAAATACAGCCATTGAAAAATGCTGATACGGCGCGCTGGATACGCCATACCACGCGTCGTTGGTAATATTGAGCAAAAGGGACGCGTTATTTTTCACCATAGCGCGTGAAAGTTCAGGAAAGATCATTTCGTAACAAATCAATACACCCAGGTGAGCATCCTTCCATTCAAGAACGTTTCCTTTAGGGCCGGGCATAAAATCACCCACACCAGCAACAATTTTGCCGATAAATGGAAGCCATCTTCGAAGAGGAACATATTCACCAAAGGGAACCAGGTGTGCCTTATCATATTTTCCAAAGGGTATGCCATCCGGAGAGATCAGATAGGCGCTGTTGTAATATTCCGCTACTCTGCCTTTACGGACAAATGATGGACTTCCGATAAGAAAATAGGCGTCTGTTTCCTGAATACCGTCAAGAACCATTTGTGACAGGACGGGATCATAAAAAAAATAAAAAGGCGTAGCAGTTTCCGGCCATACCACAAGTTCCGGCTTGTCGGAACTTAGCTTCATAGATAGATCAATGTATTTTTCAGTTGTGGATCTACGAAATTTGTCGTCCCATTTTTCAGACTGTTCAATGTTTCCCTGTACAATGGCAATCCGTGAAGATGCTGACTCGGAAATCATTTTGTTGACGGACGTTATTCGCCATTTCCCATAGAAAAAGGAAAGGGCGATAATTAAAACCAGCGAGAAGATGGATGCTGCTGCGAGTTTTTTAGAAACTGTGCCGTTCTGCCATTTTTTTTTAGAGAAATGAAGAATGGTTATAAAAAAGGCCATGTTGGAGAAAAGGATTAAAAAAGATACGCCATATACACCGGCGATATCGGAAATCTGTATAATGCTCAACCAGGGGTATTGTGAATATCCAAGAAGTTCCCATGGAAATCCTGAAAAAAGAAATGAGCGGACATATTCCAGGGCAACCCACAAAAAAGGACCGATGAAAAGAAGGGTGCGCGGTTTTGAGCATAAAATTGGTGCTGCGACCGAGAAGACAGCAATATAAAGGGCCAGGTAAAAAGAGAGGAGTAAAAGAATGATGACGCTCAGATATAGCGGCAAATAGCCGTATGTTCTCATGGTGTGAACAAGCCAGTATATCAGGGTAAGATAATGGACAAGCCCTGTCAAAAGGCCAAGACGGAAACGTTCATTTCCCGGGAGGTTTTTTAACGCATACAAAAGCGGTAAAAGGGAAAACCAGGCCAGCCAGAACAAACCGGTTCTTGGGAAAGACGCAGTAAGCATGATACCGCTTACGGCTGCTAAGAATACATGGATTCTGGTAATTTTATTTTTCTGCATATCCGTATAATAAATTGTTTAACCCTAATTGAGCGTAAAAAAAATGGAAAAAGTGTTTAAAGGCTCAATTAGGGTTTAATTGATTTCCATACAGGCAATACATTTGATTTCAATAAGTGCACATTTGGGGAGAGCGCTGACTTCTACAACTGCCCTGGCGGGTTGATACTCAGCAAAGTATGTCTGATAAATTTTATTAAGGGTTTGAAAATACTTAAGATCTGTAAGAAACACATCTACTGACGCAACTTGAGACAGGTCGGCCCCACCTTCCAGAACGACGTTTTTAAGGTTTTCAAGGGATTGGCGTGCCTGTGCCTCAAACTCATTGCTGATGAGTTCGCCTGTTTCAGGATTTATGCCAAGCTGTCCGCTAACAAATATCAAACGTCCGGCAATAATTCCCTGTGAGTAGGGACCAATGGCAGTTGGAGCCAGATTTGTCTCAATTGTTTTGAGTTTTTTCACTCGGTGTATCCTTTTCAAGTATTTCCCTGATTTTTTTTGAGACCTGTTCCAGCGTAAAGGGTTTTTGTATAAAACCGTTGCAACCTCTTTTCATAATTTCGGCAGCATGTCCATTAATGCTGTATCCACTTGAAAGCAGCACTTTAACATCTGGATTGATTTTTCTAAGATGGTCAAAAACCTCACCGCCACCCATTCCTGACATGACCATGTCCAGAATAATAATATCTATTTTGTCCATGTTTTCCTTGAACCTGTAAAGGGCTTCATCTCCGCTTTTTGCCGTCAATACCGTATACCCAATAGCCTCAAGCATCTCCTGCGCGGAATCGATAATCCTGTCTTCATCATCAACAAAAAGAATCGTTTCCGTTCCTTTAACTATATCTATTTTTGGCTCTTCTTGTTTGATAAAAATCTTATCAGAAATCGGCAGAAAGATGTTAAATGTAGTTCCTTTACCCATTTCGCTGTAAACGTCTATGATCCCGCCATGATTTCTAATGATTCCATAGGCTGATGCAAGACCCAGGCCGGTTCCTCTTCCCATCTCCTTGGTTGTGAAAAACGGTTCAAAAATTCTTTTTAAGGTTATCTCGTCCATACCGGTGCCTGTGTCGGTGACCGAAATTTTAATAAACTTTCCAGGTTCAACAGCGTGAGGCTTGGTAGTTTTTTCATCGAGATCAACATTCTCAGTGGAGATATAAAGATCACCGCCGAGAGGCATGGCCTGCCATGCGTTGACGTACAGGTTGAGTAAAACCTGACTGATTTGTCCCTGGTCTGTTTCAACCGTCCAGATATCTGTTTGGAACTTATCATGCACCCTTATTTCTTTATTGGTTCTGGCGAACATATTAGAGGTTTTTTGGATAATTTCATTTATATCCGTTGTCTTCACTTCATATTTACCGCCCCTGGCAAATCCAAGGAGCTGTTTTGTTAGATCCGAACCGTCATGAATATGCTGCTCTATGGTTTTTAATTTTTCATAGTATGGATCGTCCGAACCTATTTTATACAGCATTAGCGATACATTTCCCTGCATGCTCATAAGCAGGTTGTTAAAATCATGCGCCACACCTCCTGCTAATGTGCCGATGGACTCCATCTTTTGAGCCTGCTGTAATCTGTTTTCGAGCCGCAATTTTTCCTGCTCCGCTTTACGCCGTTCTGTCACATCGCGAACAAGACTTCTGAATCCGACAGCGCTGCCATCTTTGTCTTGTATAAGAGAAACCGACATTTCTGGGACGAAGATACTGCCGTCTTTTTTTACAATTTCATAATTCTCTATAAGGGCGGATTCACCGGTTTTGTAAACAGTATTGAATATGTTAAATATTTGTTGAGCTGTTTCAGGGTTATGGTTTTTTAATATATCCTTATAGTATATCATTCCGATTATTTTTTCTCTGGAATATCCCATCATATCGCGCAAAGAATCATTGGCAAATGTTACTATGCCCGAAAGATCAGTTTCTAGGTAACCTTCTTTGATGTTTTCAATAATGGTTCTATGTTTCTCTTCACTTTGTCGAAGTGCTTCTTCGATCTTTTTCCGTTCTGTGATATCACGCACAAATGCAAGTTCAGCGGGGCTATCCTTATAAGAGATTACTCCCACATTGATTTCTATGGGTATAATTGTTCCATTCCTGTGGATAAGTTTTGTCTCATACATGGATTCAACGTCTTCACCAGCCATGCGCCGCTGGTAGCGGTCCGCCACTTTGTCGAGTTCGTCCGGCGGGAAATAGTCTGTAAATGGTGTGTCATTTATTTCTTCAACCTTATAGCCTATAATTTCGCAGAGGCATCTATTGGCGAACTTAACAAGGCTATCCTGAATGATGGCAATGCCGTCACTTGAAAGCTCCACAACATCCCGATATTTTTGTTCACTCTCCTTAATCGTGCGGTCGGCCGCTATTCTTTCCGTAATTTCTCGGGCCGTACCATGAATGGTTTTCAGGCCGGATGGGCTTTCGATCAAAGTATTTGTGTATTCAAAGATATGTTCCTTTCCATCTGCCGAAGTGATTGCAAGGGGTCCTTGATCAAATCCTTTTTCATTTATCCGTGTCAGATAATCCTCAAATTCATGCCTGTACTTTTCGGGAATAACATCTCTGATGTTTAAATTGATAAAATCTTCTTCCTTATATCCAAGTGTTTCAATGAGCTGCAAATTTGTTTCTAAAAAGTAACCGTCCAAATCATGCACATAAAGACCAATAGGCACACTGTTAAAAATATCATGGTACATTTTTTCCCTTTTGTGAAGGGCTTCTTTTGCTTTCACCTGATCGGATATATCAATGATAAAGCCTCTAAATCCAATGGGTAAATCTTTTTGCCAAATAATATTTGAATTAAAAAGCACAGGGAATGTTATGCCATCCTTTGATGTGGCCGTATATTCCGAAGGACCATAGATTCCCCTTCCGAGCACATTTTCCAGGTTGTCATCTCCACTTTTTCTTTTTTCAATCGATATGATATCGAAAACATTTATTCCCTGCTGAATATCCTGTTCGGCAAGTCCAAATTTAGTGTAACCATTACGATTGATAAACGTAAGCGTTCCGGAAGGGTCCATCTCGAAAATCGTTATGGGAAGTAATTCAGCCAATCCTCTGAATCTTTCCTCGCTTTCACGCAACGCTTCTTCTGAACGTTTTCGCTCAGCATTTTCTTCTTCCAATTCTTCGTGCAACCGGACTAACCTGTTTTTTTCGCTATAGAAGAGAAAGAGGATTACGAGAAGGCTTAATGCAATTACGAAAAAAGATGCCAGCGCGATTAAAATTACATGGCTGGAATAATTTTCGATAAACCCGGATATATCAGAATAAGGAGCATGACCAATCAGCATATAATTTACTTTTCCCAATCGTATGGGATTGCAGGCCATAAACAATTTTTTATTACGGAAAAAAGGTCCGCTTACAATTCCTGTTTTATTTTCAAACAAGGTGTCCGAAGATGCGGGCTTATTGTTGAGCATGATTTGAGGTAATTTGTTAAGCACTTTTCCTATATGACCTGAATTTGGATGGTAGATGATATTTCCTTCCAAATCCGCTATCATCATAAAACTGTCCGGAGCAATTTTATTTTTTTCAATCCACGCGATAAAAGCATCCCAATGAATAAATGCTGAGATATAACCCTGGATTCTGCTATTTAATAAAAGAGGTGCATGGATAGAAATGATGTAACGACTTTTCGTCTTTATAAAAGAGTTGATTGTTACAGGTTTCTTTTCAAAAAATATGTGTTCTATAATATCTTGATAATCTGCTTTATAGGTTTGGTCTTTAGCATTCTTGCCCTGCAACAATTGAATATTTTTCCTTTTATCCGTAAGATAGATAGCATCAATCAATTCCTTATGCCGGTTGAAAAACGTTGAAAGCAACGGTTTGATTTTATTAACTTCAATACTTTTTCGTTGGTTAAGCCTGCTCAGTGTAATTAATTCATATGTGATATTTTCAAACGTATCGGTCATCCTGGATGATTGAGATGAGATCGAAAAAAGCAGTTCATTCTGATATTTCAGGATAATTTGATCAGCGGTCTGCCGATTTAATTTCGAAACAAAAAAAGCTACAAATAATAGGATAAGGATTGAAGCGCCCAGGACCACAAGGAACTGGTATTTTATATAACTTGGGAAAATTTCTTTTGTGTTTTGACTAGTATTCGGTGACATGGTTAGAAATAAAATATTCTCAAATTGAACTATAAGTGTTTATTCAGTTTAGTATAATTGCCGTTTGATTAGATACTTATAAAACAATTCACTCTGTTTTGTCAATTTATACTCATTGATACTTGACAGTATCGGTAAAAAATATTACCTCAAATGAGCGTAAATAAAATGAAAAACTTTTATTAATTGAATAAGGGCTTAAGAATAGCTGGTTTTATTCCGGTTTTTGTATATCTTCTATAGATGAGGTATACATATCATTTATATTTTCATTTTATTTACCCTACGGGAAAGTCGATAATGCCCCATCTTCTGCGTTATCAAGGGATCGCAGTAGATTATTACGGCTTCACCCTTGATGCTTTGTCGGAG
>JAFDFT010000494.1 GCA_019309685.1 Deltaproteobacteria bacterium | reverse complement strand
CAGAGCGGTGGGTGAGTCAGGGAAAGCCGCGCCAATGGGGTGTATGATCCAAGCCTGGTCCCAATCTTCGGGTTGCTCCAGCCAGACAATACTCCAGGGGGTTTCGAAAGTAACGATGTCTAAGCGATTATCCTTGTTAAGATCAAAAAATGCCAGCACCATCCCGCTTAACTTTTTGGGCAGGCGGGGTTTCGCGGGCACCGATCGATTGGATACTTTTAGTGGATGTTCTTCAAACTTCAAGGGGTTCAGGCCGATATTTTTAAACAGAATCATCCTGCTCTCTCCACGGGAACCAGCAACAATATCAAGATCTCCGTCACCATCCAGGTCAACCGGTCGTGCGTTCACAGGAACCAGGTATGTCCCCATTTGATTTTCAACCCACCCTTCGGCATCTAAGGGTTTCACAGGTATTGTCAACCAGGATACCGGGCTTTTCGGTACGTCCATGGACCCGAATCCGCCATGCATTTTAATGCTTTTATTGGTCACAACCGCTTCCAGTCTGCCATCCTGGTTCAGATCAGCCAGAAAAACACGAATCCAGGATCCTTTTCCTTTGGTCACTTTTGGAATGGAGTATTCCCACCTTGCAGGGTCTCGAACATTTGCACCTTTTTGTCCCCCCGGATTCTGGAAATAGACAATTGTCCCGCCTTCGCAGGCAAACAGAAGATCCATCCATCCATCATTATTCATATCTCCAATGGCAGGGTCCTCAGCGCCTTCTACGAAGTCTCCTTCTGCCAGCGTGACCAAATCCCATTTCGCTTCATTACCGCTACCAAAAGCCAGCCGTATATGATTGCTGTCCTCATTCACGGATACAATATCTAAAAAACCATCTCGATCCAGATCAGCCAGTTCAAGCCCGTCTGTGCCTCGAAGAGGAACTCCTCCAGCCAGAGATTGATCATCAATGCGATGTTCCGCCCAACTGATAAAGCGGCCGTCCGCGGCTCTGGCCGTTGTCGGCAGCAATGCAGCCGGGTCGGTTTTTATGGTCATCTTAATCCCTATAAAACTAACGAGAATCATCAGGATCAAGGTTACAAAAGAACCAACCAGTAACTTTAAAATTGATTTTACTATTTTTTTCATCATTCCCCCTTTACTTTTTACTACCTCAAATGAGCGTAATACTGTTTCATATCGCTTTATGCAAGACTTCCAAAAGCCTTACTTCCGCAAGGGTATCAAGAGCGCAGTATTCTTTTAAATGTTTAAATATAGTTTCTTTTTCTGGGTTAGAAGCAGTTCCTTGCATGCACTTCAGGTATTGAAGGGACGCGGTCATGCCGTCATCAATGGCAAGACCGTCGTATGCAAGATCCGGCACCAGCGCGGGAAGAACATTTTTCAATGAAGCCGACCCTTTCATCTCAGGATGGTAGAGATATCGTTTGCTAAATGGTATAAGCAAGTCGACCATTCGTTCATTGATGCTTTCAAGCTTCTTTTTATATTCCGGAAATGCATAGCCAAGCCCCCTGTTTACCTCTTCTTCAAACGGCTGGTTGTAAACAACCACCGATCCCTTTGTCCCGCAGTTTTCAACCAAAGCCTTTGTTAGATAAGACCTTGGATCATCATCTCCGGTGTGAAGAAATTCCACGTGCTTCATTTCTCCGCCCTTTTTCTCCTGGATGTGAAGTGAAAACTGGAACGGAATTGTTTGATACGGGGAGGTATTGTCAAAAAGAGGTATCGCGGGACTAATCGTTTCATAATCCAGAAAATAAAGGGGATAGATCAATGTATTCAAAAAGCTCTTTATCTCTTTTATGTCTTTATATATCTTCTTGTTTTTATATGCATCGACTTCTATAAATTGACGATCTGTTGTTTCAAAGGTATCCGGAACATCTAATACGTCGATGATATTCTTCTCGTGTAAAGCATTTAACTTCTTACCGAAAAATATATTGTACACGGAATATTCAGGGATATTCTGCCAGCAGTAATTGATGTAATCACATTCAAATGGCGTTTTGCATCTACTTCCAATTTCCGCACTCGGCTCACGGCTTTCATTAATCGTTGTTATCAGTTGGTTCAAATGCGCTTGCACTTTTCCTATTTTCATCTCTGCAATTTCTGTGCAGTCCTCCAACTTGAAAAGAGCTTTGACATAAATAGGACCGGATCGGACATACGTTCTGTCAAGATGCATGAGGATGGATTTATGGATATGATAACCTGCATGGATAAACGCGTACCGCTGCAAGGTGATATCATCTAAATGGTAGTCTTTTACACTTGTCGAAGATTTGACTTCAATCAGATTCCACACATCAGATTCATGCACTTTTTCAAATATATCAATACGTGAATATGCCCCGTCATCTGAACATGCCGTTGCTTCATAAATATACTTTGCGCCGCCTTTAACTGCTTTTTGTGTGGAATCGATGGCTTTATCAATTTGATTGTATGCTTCCGTAATTTCAACTCCGCCGTCAAAAAATTCAGTTGCAAGTCTACCCACTTCATTTCCAACATCGAAAACATGCTGCTTCCGCTCATCGACCTCGGGCCTCAAGTCCTTTCTGTGCCAGAAAAGCCATAACGCTTTCGGGCATTGCAGGCCCTTGATATACTGAGATTTGGATATTCGTTTAATTCTACCTGGCATTTTTCATTCTTGAATAGGGTTTTCCTTTAGTGAATTAATAGTATTTGTATTCCGCGTTTCGGCAATTTGTCAATAACTCCGTCTTTTAAATAGCTCTAGATAAACTCATAACCGTCTCCATTTCTTTAATTTTAATGATTGTAAATAATGAT
>JAFDFT010000493.1 GCA_019309685.1 Deltaproteobacteria bacterium | reverse complement strand
CCAGCGTCGAGAATGCGAACACCTTGCGGCAAATTAGAAAGCGTTTTTTTCAGCCAGGCTTGACGGTTTTCTTCGTTAATGTTTATATAGAACATATATTCCTCTTTTTCTTACGCTGCATTGTTTAGTCTAATCTGGTTTATTTTAATCCTATACCAACCAGTTCTTCGCCCAGTCTTAATTTTGCGGCAAACCAGCCTATGGGATAACAAGCCAAAGTAAGCCAAGTGGGATGGACATGTATCGCTGTGGGCTTCCTTCGATTCTTCCACTGTATTATGCTCAGCGGCAGCCATGATGTAGGATTGTATTCATAAATGCGGATAGTTTTAAAACCAGCTTCTTTCAGCAACCAAGTTATGGATTTACGCGTAAATAGTTGAAGATGAAACGGTATCCACGCTGAAATGGAGTTACCCTTCATTAACCTCATACTCAAACTTCTACCGTGCGGAACATAAACCATGAGCTGGCCGCCTCTAGAAAGAAGGCGGCGGCATTCCCGAATCACCTCTTTGGGATTTGGAACATGTTCAAGAGCATTATCGATTCTGATGTAATCGAAATAACCATCCGGCAAGCCGGTTTCCTGCAATTCCTTCTGAAGAAAGTGCCCTTGTGGTAACAATTCCTTGCAAAGCTGGATGGCATCAGCTCCAACATCCACACCCCAGACCTCATAACCACGTTGAGCAAACTCAAAAAGCTTTGCCCCGCTCCCGCAACCAAGGTCTAAAAACATTTTGGACCCCTGAGGCACAGATTCAAGGGGCCATGAATGGGGACGAAAACGTATCTTTCGCAAGACACGCTTCCACATCGGCACAAGTTTTTCAATCTGCCGCCTCAACTCTTCCGCATTTGCCCGCCCTGCATTTGCGGTCTGATCTTCATCAACAGAGGAATAAAACTTTACAATCTCCTCCCACGGCGGTCGCTCCCGCAGATAAACCAGAGAACATTCACAACACTGAACGTATGTGCCGGAGCAATCGATATTATCACGCCGGTTGTGGTCGTGGAACAACGTGATATATTTATCGGCTTTGCAAACGGGGCATAACGTTTCAATTATTTTTTTATTCATTCTAAAAAACTTTTTTCTGTATCCCTGCCTTAGCTTAATTCGATTTTTACGAAAATTATATTTAGACAAGAAAGAGTCGCAAAAAAATTATTCTTTAGCTTTAAAACAATAGTTATGAGAACCAAAATCTGTCTTTCTTGTTTTTATCCAACGATCAACATCTTCCTTGCAGATCTCCTTTCCAACGCCCTTTAAATCGATTGACCATGCTTTATATCCATTATCCCAAAAAATATTAAAGGCTTCAGCAAAATCCGGATTAATCTCTTCAGGATGGTGCTCTGTCAGACATATTTCCATTATCCAAACTGGTTTAGGGACCATTGAAAGAATTTGGGTTGAACCTTTCAGGAGCATATATTCAGCTCCTTCCACATCAGCTTTAATGAGAAGTTGTTTCCCTTTAAATCTTTGCCCCAAAATAATATCCAATGTAGAAAGAGGGATTGTTTTGCAATAAGTTGCCGATATTCCTGCCCAGCCAGAAACCAAAGAAGCTCCTGTACCACTGCCATAAATCATAGTTACTTCTGGCTGTTCGGATAGTCCGAGTGGGAAAACTTCTACATTATTCCAACTGTTATGTTGCAAATTGTGGAGCAAATATCTAAGATTCGATTCAAGAGGTTCTATCGCAACAACATGTTTTCCCAGTGAACATGCCATACAGGCGTAATAGCCAACATTCGCACCTATATCAACAAATACATCGCTGTGAAGAAGACAGGTTTTTATCAAGTCGGTCACTTCAGTCTCATAAGTTGTTCCGAATTGGGAGTTAGCACTTTTCAACATAAATCCTTGCATCTCAATAGGAGTTGCTCTTGTAAAAGTTAATTCATCGCGAACAGTCCTATATATCGTCGTCATAAGTGGTATCTTTTCTACTGTTTTTTTTATATACTCCCTGATCATATTATTTCCTTATTTATTAATCTGTTTCTATTCTTGCATCTACAAATAGCTTCATCGCTACCACAAGACACCAAAATGCATAAACAAATCCTGCTAATGCAACACCCCAAACAACACCGCCCATCCCATATCTTGCAGACAAATAAAAGGTGCTTATGGCTGCGATTATTGCTGCTACAATTTTAGGGGCAATGTAAACACTTGATTTATTTGCAAGCATACCAAAACTAGAAAGGATTTGACCAAGATAAAAAAGGCCCCAAGCGGCTGTTATCCATGGTAATAAAAACGAAAATTCGGCAAATTGTATATTGCTGATTAAAAGTATAAGCTTATGATGGAATATAAAAAAGAACCACATCAACAGGAGTAAACCCAAAATATAAGCAATGGCTATAAAGGCAAAGAGTCTGTAAGCAGACATCAGCTTTTGGTATTGCGTTAAATCCCCTGCTCTTTCATAGGCTACAGGAACTATTAGCGTACTTAGGAAACCGGAACCGAACATCAAAGGATAGACAGCCAGTTGTGACACAACCGTAAAAGCGCCTACTATTTCTGGCCCGTGAAAGGATTGAAGCGCCCATTTATCACAAGAAAGATGTACCCATGCAAAACTTGCAAAGACCACAAAGGGCCAGGAAAAAGAGATGATATCCTTTTTAATAGCAGTGACTGTGATTTTATCTGATATTGATATAGAAGTATTTGAAACAATATTTACATAAAAATATTCTGCCACTAATACAAGCAGTATTGCTGCAACAAGATAACCGGCCATTGCCCAGAA
>JAFDFT010000082.1 GCA_019309685.1 Deltaproteobacteria bacterium | reverse complement strand
TTGCCCGGTTTGCCTTTATATGACAGTACCCTAATCTTTTATGTCGACCGGCTTCTCAGATAAAAAGGAACATGTATGGGGAACATCTGGAAAAAAATCAGACCTGTTCGTCATTTTATCGGTGGATATGTATATTCTTTTGTTTCCGTTATCTTTGCATGGACCCCCCTTTTTCTTCTGTATGGGCTTGCTGATCTTCTTGGCAATTTAGCCTTTTTTACAAAAACCAAAAGTATACGGCGTATTTTTAAAAATTTAAAATATGCTTATGGAGATGATAAAGACCCTAAAGAGCAATCGGCTATTGCTAGAGGGGTGTGTATTAATCTTCCGCGGGGGTTCATGGAATCTTTTCGGATGATTTACCGACCGCCTGAAGATACCGCTAAAACAGTGGAAATTACCGGCCTGGAACATCTTGATACTGCTTTGGCAAAGGGTAAGGGGGTGATTGGAATCAGCGCCCATCTTGGCAATTTTTTTACTCTCGGCTCCGCTTTAGGTTCAGCGGGATATTCATACAATGTTGTTATCAAAGATTCGCCGAACTCCATGATGGCGAAAATTTGGCGAAAGGGTCAGATCAACTCCTTAAATATGCCGATTCCGGCTGAACCGGCAATTGACTGTGTGAAAACTATATTACGCAAACTCAAAGCCGGCGAGATTGTGACATTGGTCGTCGATGAAGACAGGTCGAAAGGGGTTCCTGTTGAATTTTTCGGAAAACCCGCTTACACGGCTACGGGGCCCGCTGTCCTTTCCCTGCGATCAGGGGCTGCTTTGGTTCCAATTTTTGCCGTCAGAGAAGGAAAAAACCGTCATCGAATAATTATAGAACCCGCAGGTGAATTCGAGCTTGGAGACGATAAAGATGAGAACATTGCTACCATTACCGAATGGTGTACCCGTGTAATCGAAAACATGATCCGTAGATATCCGGACCAATGGACATGGTTCAATGCGCGATGGAAAACCTATCAGCGTAAATTGAAAAAAAGTCAAAAATTGAATTGATGGTTTAAGCGCAGAGAGGTTCGATCAAGTGTTTGGTTAACGCGGTCTCCGCCCATTTCTTATTGTCCTTTTGCTTTCCTTCTTCAAAAAAACTACAAATAGACTCCGTGTATCGACGGGCAGTGGCGTATCCGGCGGCCATAGCTTTTTTAACACACTCCCAATTTTGATCCTGGGTAAATGTCTCAAAAGCTTTGAGTATTTCAGGAAATAATTTTTTGGTCAGGCTATCCATAAACGCGACATAGAATCCCAACGAAGCGGATCGTTGTTCGGTAATCATATAATTGAGCATACCGTGTTGACTGGTGTTGGCCAGAAGATCTTTTACTGTTCTGACAAGCAGTTCTACAGGTGAGTGAGGAAAGCTTGCAATAATTTCCGTCCAGACGTTATGATCAAACACGGTATCTTTAATTTCGCCCAGTTCATGATAGAGGTATGTCTCTATTTCATTTGTTGTGATTCGATCCAGATGCTGATGCAGTATTTCATGATCATTTAAATTTAAACCGTATTCTTCTAACGCAAATCTCAAAGCGTTTTTGCCGGATTTTGTGATATAAAATATTTGATCCCAGAAAATTGCTTTTGCTGATACTTTTCGAATGAGAATATGATTTGAAACAGATTGGGCGGGACAGGTAAAAAGATCCCGCGCCAGTTCCCGGCCAAGGAAATAAACGTTGCAGTCATGGGCGGCTTTTTTTTGTTCCAAATCTGCCAGAAAAAAAGTAGGTTTTAAACTGAGCGCGTATCCTGCACCGTAAAGCAGATCATAGGGTTCAAGAATTGCGTTTATATTTTTCGTATCAAATGGGTCATATTCTTTGCCTTGAATGTTAATGTTGATGTAATCTTTGTCTGCTAACTCTTCCCATCTTTTCTCTTTATTGCCGATCCATTCCAATACCTCGGCAGGATTTTTTTCTATCCACGGATCCAGTTTATTTTCCCATTTAAATAGATCGCGGAGGCGCAAGGCAAGATTGCATATAGAGTAAATCCCTGCGTACTTCGCATCCGTAATGTCGCAATTGTAAAGAATTTGCTCTGTTATGTCGTTTAATTCATCCATTTATTTTTTAAGTAATGTCGATCGGCTTCTTTTGATGTAAAGTGTTTCAGAAGGTTTGAAACCAACATTTCCGGCGATATCAAGGGTTTTTTGAAATTTGATTTCTGAAACGTGCCCATTTGGTTCGGAAAAAAGCATTAAGCCATTTGACTTTAGAGCTGAATAAATCTGCTGGAAGAAGCTTTTGGCATCCGGTACTTCGTGAACAATGGCAAAGGCGAGCGCAAAATCAATTCCATTTTTAACATCTTCAAGATTAAGACTGTCGTATGAACACACACGGTGATCTATACGGTTGTGCAGGCCTGATTTGGTTGCTCTTTTCATCAACGATGCGATCATTTTTTCCTGCACGTCCACACAAATAACTTTACCATTATCTCCTGCCAATCTTGCCATATCCAGGCTGAAAAAACCCATGCCGCATCCTACATCTAAAGCAGTCATGCCGGGTTTAATATATGGCGCGAGAATTTTATTGGGATTTTGACCCAGGCGCCTGAGCGGGCTTACCAGAAGATATCCAATCCACCACGGGCAAATATGTTCAGCCATAATAATTTCTCCTTAGAAATGTTGTATTCAGGTAAATTACGCCTTAAAGGTAATCATTAGTCAATGTCTGGTGTTTAAACTTGATTATTCATAAAGCACACTCTAAAAAATTTAGAACCATTTTTTCTTTCGGAAATATACAAACATTAAGCAAACAATGACAATCATTATAAACCACACACCCGCGTAACCCCATTTCCATTCCAGCTCCGGCATATACTCGAAATTCATCCCATAAATACCGGCGATAAAGGTTAAGGGGATAAAAATAGTTGCGATAATGGTAAGCACTTTCATGACTTCATTCATTTTGTTGCTGACATTTGTGAGGTATGTGTCAAGCATACTTGAAACCATTTCTCTAAATATCTCAATGGTCTCGATTAACCGAATCATATGATCATATATGTCTCTAAAATAGATCAACATCGATTCGCTGATAAGGGAGATATCCTCTTTTTCTATGCTGCTGATCAAGTCTCTTACGGGCCATATGGATTTTCTGAGAGAAAGTAATTTTTTTCTCAGAGTATAAATGGATTGCAGTGTTTCTTTGGTAGGTTTCAGCAGCAATTCTTCATCTAAAATTTCAATTTTTTCTTCCAGCTTTTCTAAAACAAGAAAGTAATTATCTACAATAGTATCAATTAGGCGATACGTTAAAAATTCTGTATTTCCTTTTCTGATGCGCAGCTTTCCGTTGTGAATCCTTTCTCGTATGATTTTAAACACATCTCCAACTTTTTCCTGAAATGTAATGACAATATTTGGTCCCATGATGATGCTGAATTGTTCTTCTTCAATGTTTTCAGATTCATCATTATAATACAGCATCATGAGGACGAAATAGACATAGTTTTCAAAATCTTCAACTTTGGGACGTTGGCCCGTATGAACGATATCTTCTAAAATCAGGGGGTGAATGTCAAAATGAGAGCCTAATTTTTCAATGAGGTCAACATCATGGAGCCCGTCAATGTTTATCCACGTTACCGTAGGTTTGTCTTTAAAGGGGAAACAGTCTTCAATGGATTGAACTTCCTTTTCAATGAAATTATCTTCATCATAATCAATGATGGTTATGCGTGTCTGCTCAACCTTTTTTTCACCAATATGGACAAGTGTGCCCGGAGGGAGCCCGGCTTTTTTGGATGATTTCTTTAAAATTTTAAACATTTGAGTAACCTTTATATTTTATAAAGATTAAGAAGATTGTTTTTTGCTAAAGTAGGTCAAATTTTACTGTAAAATCAATGGATATGCAAGAGATATGGTATTTAATCAAAATGGACTAGCAAAAATTAGGAAACGGATTTACACGGATATCTAGGTTTTGTGTTTTGAAAAATGTCCCTTGAAATTAAGGGTATAATTCATATATTCATAGAATATGAAAAAATTAAGCAACCCTATGGAAATATTTAAACTACTGGATAAGTCAAATTGCAGGGACTGCGGCCTGAAGACATGCCTGGCATTTGCAGCCGCTGTGTACCAGGGTCAAAAACAGCTTGAAGAGTGTACACATCTGGGAAAAGAGATTGTTGAGCGGTATAGTAGTAATGTCAATCATCAGCAGCCTGTTGACCAGGAGCGGGAACAGGCCGTAGGGCATTTGAAATTAAGAATCGCCTCGGTCGACCTTACCTCCGTGGCTGAAAGATTAGGCGGTACATTTAACAATGGGAAATTAACCATCAAGTGTATGGGCAAGGATATCAGCGTTGACCAAAATGGAGATATTTTTACAGATATTCATGTTCATTCCTGGTTAATGATACCTGTATTTGATTATATCATTAAGGGCGCGGGTGTTCTTGCTTCCGGGAAATGGGTTCCCTTCAGGGAGTTAAAAGGCGGGAAAAACTGGTATCGACTTTTCGGGCAAAGGTGTGAAAAACCCTTAAAAAAGGTAGCAGATACCTATACGGATTTATTTGAGGACATGATTCATCTTTTTAACGGAAGGAAGGTGGAAAAACATTACGAGTCTGACATTTCCCTGGTTCTGCATCCGTTGCCCAACGTTCCGATTTTAATTTGCTATTGGAAGCCGGATGATGGGCTTGAGTCCGACCTTAATATATTCTTTGATGCGACTTCGGAAGAAAATATCAGCATTGAATCCCTTTATGTTCTCAGTACAGGGATGGTTATTATGTTTGAAAAGCTTGCCCTGAGGCATGGATAATTGATGGCTTCGTAATCCGCCTATGGCGGACTGCGTTGCGCTGCATCCCTCGTCACTGCAACGTACTATAAGTACGTTGCATTCCTTGGGTTTTGCGCGCCTTGAACTAGAACTTTTTTCTTTGCCATCATATAGGGTCGATTGACTTTAGTGGATACCTGTTTATATTATATCAATATACCTTGAAACAAGTACGAGATTTTGTGTTTTAAGGCAGAAAAATCTTAAATGTTTAAATGGGCAATGAATCGACAATCATAAAAATTCCAAAAGGAGATTGCTATGGGTTACTGGGAAGAAGTAAAAGATGTTTTAACAAAAGGCATTGATTTGGCAAAAGAAGGAATCAAAGAGGGTGCGGATTCGGTTGTTCAAAGAACAAAAGAAAGCGCAGAGATGGTTATCAAAAAAACTAAAGAAGGTGTCACCTATGCCCAATTAAGGGCAAAGCTGTTATTTAAACAAAAGGAATTCAGAGATGTCATTGCTGATCTGGGCGACGCGGTTCACGACATATATAAGGAAAATAAAGACATCTACACTGACGAGAATGTAAAGCAAATTGCTGAAAAGGTAAATGCAATTGAGGATGAATGCAAAACCATTGAAAGCGAAATCGAAGCATTGGGCAAGGAAGAAGAAAAACAGGAGTAGCCGTGAGGCGAGATCAGAAATCATTTTTGCCTGATTTTTAATACAGGTAGCTCAAAAAATGTTTGAATTTTTATTTTTTTAACACCCATGATGGAAGGTCAGCAATGGGATTGAATGCGTCTAAAAAGAAAATAAGAATACTGTCTGCGATGACCGTATTGTTTTTTCCCTTATTCTTAATCTTTCTGAATATGTCATGCTCGGGAGGCAGAATGATCGGATTCAGCGGGAAAGCACCAAAAGAACTAAACGGGCAGTCGTTATACAAGGACGTAGTTACATATGCTGCTATTAAGGTTCATCGGACAGGAACAGAAGGAGATCATTTGACATCCCGGTGGATTGAAAAAACACTGAAAGATACCGGATTAAAGACACAGTTAAAGCCGTGGCGTTTGAAGCAGTTTTTTTTAACGGAATGTACGCTGACCATAAAAAATGAAAATATCGCCGCTTTTCCTGCCTGGTATCCAAAGGATACCGGTGGGAAGCCCCTTGCTGGAAGACTGGCGATTTACAACGAGGCTGACACCTCTAACCTCAAAGGGTGTATTGCCCTGGCTGGCGGGGATTTTGCTGTATCGGCCAATGTTGGTGTCAATGTAGAGGCCGAAATCGCAAGCAAGGCCGGAGCCATTGGTCTTGTGATTGTATCCCGCGGCGGCAGGTCAGGGCTGCTGGCAGCAACGAATGCACGTAGAAGAGACCAGGAAGGATATAAGGGCCAGAAGTATTTTCAAGCTCCACTTCCTATCCCCACGGTTGTTATCGCTGAAAAAGATTATGAAAGACTTGCTCCTGTTTTCGCAAAAAACCCCAAAGCTGCGATCACAATAAAGGGCAGGCATAAGACAAATGTTCAGGCATTTAATGTCCTGGGAGTCCTTCAGCGCGGCGAAAAATGGATTGTCGTCACCACGCCCTCTTCAGGCTGGTTTTCATGCGGTGGGGAAAGGGGGCCTGGTGTAGCTCTATTTCTCGGTTTGGCAAGATGGGCAGCCAATATGAATACAAAACATAGCTTAATTTTCATTGCCAACTCCGGTCATGAATTGGATAATATGGGCGCTCACTTTACATTGGATGAATACCTGCCTGACTATGGCATTCACTCCAAAAACGTTACCGCATGGCTCCACCTCGGGGCATCAATCGCAAACAGACAATGGAAAAAAACAGACAAGGGCTTTACACCGCTGGATAAGCCGGGAACAATCTTTTTGCAGGGAACCCAGACGCTACTTCCTCACATGAAGCATGCTTTTAAAGGGATTGACGGCTATCGTATTGGAAGCGGTTTTTATGCGGGCGAGTTAAAGGTTATTATAAAAGCCGGATTTAACGCATTCGGGTTTTTCGGTGCGAACACCTTTTTCCATCAACAGGAAGATACGAAACGTTCCACTGGGCCAGAACTATTGGAACCTGTGGTACTCGCGTTGGCCGAGATACTGGAGACGCTGGATAAGGATGAATAGGTTCGACTATTTTAATCTAATAAATATTTATTATGATTTATGGCTATAAATACAAATCAATAACATACACGTTTCAAAATAGCATATTACATAATGTAATGGTAACCTCAGCTTTGATCCCTGCATGTTTCAATAGATAGACATAATCGAAACTTTTGGGGAATTGCTTTAACGTTTAGTTAACAGGCGAGATTCAGCGAGTCCGAGCGAATGCAGTGAGCGGTGTTAAACGACTGGTTATGTGTTACTCATTTTTCATGATTTTTTTCATTTCATATTGAAAGAGTTTGAAGTCACTATTCTCATCCAGCCAAACTCCTCGACATTTAGGACAATAATCGATTTCGACATTAATTTTATCATAGTCTATTTTCACCATATCTAAGTCACATTTTGGACAAGCAAGTGATTTTTGTGAGAACAGGAATTTATCTTCATTTTTCCAAATTTTAAAATTCAATGTGCTTATCTTGGACCTCCACACTTAAAAATTAAGACGATCTGTAAATTGCACTGCGTATCCGCCTGGTTCCTTTCGGGCTACCATCCCTTTTATTTTTTTTACTTCGTTTTCACCTGGAGATGAAATCGCTACGGTAATAATTTCTCCAATAGATAGGTTCTCATTGGTCGAAATAAAGATGCCTCTGAGACCTCCTTTGTCTCGGTCTCTGATTATACCTTCATACAACCCGCTCTTCGTGGAATAAAAAGTTGGTTCACGACAGACAACCCTAGACTGGGCTCTTTTCTCCTTTATTTTTTTATTCTTTGCATCCTGTTTGTTGTGTGTTGGCATGTTGTATTAGCTCCTTTGGCATCCACCACTCGGCCGTTGTTTTCCTGGATAAGGCTGGTAATTAACTCGCGGTACTCAGTAACGGTGCGAACCGTGGCCTCCTCATCATCCCCCATTAGACGGCTGTATCCCTTGACGTCCGCATACTGATAGAAAAATACAGGTAGAATTGCCGGTAGAGTAGTAGGTGTGAAAAATAAACTGTATCAGGAGTGACTTAGTAATCTGCCTATTTTGGCACAATTGGGGTTAATTTAGGCTTTAATGATAGAATTTGTCAAGAATATCTTTTTGTTACATGATATTCAGAACATTCAATTTGGCAATATATATCTAAGAAAGGATTTATATAGAATGTACTATATCTTGTGGTGGAAAGCGAAGGGTGAAAATAGCAGATTACTTGCCTTAATGCACATCTGAGACTTATCATGATTTATAGCATATATGGTAAAGCAATGACAACTTTTTGGTGGGCAGGTCAGTTTAAACTATTTGTAAGAACCATTAAAAAAAGTGGGGGTGAAATTTCATCATTCCACCTCATTTTTTTCATAACATATTTACGGTTTATATGCTTTGAATGTTTTCTCTAATATTTTATTATCTCCATCCCATACCTGAAATGTCCATTGCCCAGATACCATTTCACAAGGTTCAAAAAAACCGTTTAAATGACCATTGATACCACCAGTTGTATAGGTAAAATAAAATTCACTTTTATGATATGTCTTTCCTGTTTTGGGATTCGTCATTCCTTGTTTAGGGTATATAATAACAGTTCGTAATCTGACTTTTGTTCCTTCAGGTTTTCCTTTCAGATTGAATAAAACTCCAAAACGAGTTCCAAGTTTCATAGGTATGTTAGTAGTTGTTTTTACCATTTTCCAATCTTTTCCATGAGTGTATATTCCATAATCCGTTATCTCTGTATACACATCACCTGAGAACACCACACTTGAATTTCCCAATAATAACCCCAATGCCAATACAATACATAGACATAGTTTTTTCATTTTTTTACGCCCTTATTATTTCTTACAAGAATAGTTAAAATATTTTTGTCAATCACTAATAAAAGTGAGTGGTAAAGCAGATTGCATAATATAATAGAAACTTTGTAAGTGTGGTGAAAATTGAAGATGTATAGCCGCTATACGTAACTTTTAGTCAATTGATTTAACGATAGCTTGATTGCAGGAATAGTGTTCCAGCATTTTCCCGACAATTCAGAAGACTTGTATGCACCCAATCCCTGGAAACAAGAAATCATTGATCTATTCCACCGGAATAAACCTGCCTCTTGTTTCCTGTTCCTTTATTGTCCAATCTAGCGCCTCATCCATTGTACTAAAAATTGGACTTTTTTCTCTCATGAGAATATTGAAAAGCTGTGCGGCAATCCGTTCCATTGTTTTTCCACAGATAACACAAAAGTCGATAACATATTTATCTCTTAGAGGTTTTAAAAGCTTCTGGTAATAGGTGACAAGCCTTGGAGATGCCATACCCATCAGGGATATATCGCTTATGACCCATACCTTATTTTTCCCGCCCTTTAGTATCACTTGCTTTTGTTGATCTGCCATATAGTCTATATCCTCAAATGTTAATGGTTTGTCGATAAATTTTATAAAACTGATATTTTTTTCAGCGTCATAACTACTTTCAGTCTGGACATTAAGCATAGATAAAACCTCCGCATTTATTGTTAATTAATTATGTTATAATTCCCATTTTCATTAAAAATTACGTTAACCAATAATATAAATTTCAGTTGCAAAATTTATGCCACATCTTAGTTGTTTTGAGGAATGATAAGTGATTAATTGTACATTTTTAATTGAGATACTACGTATCAATGGAGTGATCTTGCAACAAAATAGTGGAATCGGGGTTAAGCCGCTTTTTCATTATTCCAATATTCCAATTCGTAATTCGCAGGAGATTTATATCCATTCGTAGAATGCTTTCTCCGGCGATTGTAGTAGACTTCAATGTAATTAAAAAGAGCATGCTCAGTTTCGACCAAATTCTGAAATTTGCGATGGTGAATCATTTGTGTTTTGATTGAATGGAAAAATGATTCTGCCACTGCGTTATCCCAGCAGTTGCCTTTCCTGCTCATGCTTTGAATAAAATGATGTTTTTTTAATATTACTCTAAAATCGCCGCTGGCATACTGAATTCCTCTATCACTGTGTATCATCAACCCTTGGCCTGGTCTGCGCCTTTGAATTGCTTTATTAAGAGCACGCATGGCTGAATATCTTTCAAGAGATTCGCTAAGATCCCAACCTACAACAATCCGGGAAAACAAATCGATAAAAACAGTGAGATAATGCCACTTCTTTCCAATCTTTAAATAGGTAATATCGCTAACCCATACGGTGTCTGGAGTAGGTACTCTAAACTGGCGATTAAGTAAATTTGGAGAAACAGGTTCTTTGTGCTTTGAGTCGGTAGTTACTACAAACTTTTTGCCAGTATGGCATTTTAATCCCATTTCTTTCATGTGGCGGGCAACTCGATTCCTGCTTACTTTTGAAAATCCGGAATATTCATGGAGATCTGCAGTTATCATTGGGCTGCCAGCCATGCCTTTATGTTCTGTAAACAATTCGTTTATTCGTGCCCTCAGCCGTTCATTCTCTATTTTCAGAGATGATAATGGAGCCTTTAGCCAACGGTAATATCCGCTCTGTGAAACTTTTAATATATGGCACATCTTCTTCACCGGATATGACGAGCGATATTTTTTAATAAATTCGAATTTCATTTGGATGCCCTGCTGAAGATGGCCATGGCTTTTTTTAATATGTCACGTTCCATTTCGACATTCTTGAGTTCTTTCTCAAGTGCTCGAATTTTCTGTTGCTCAAAGGTCAAGGCTTCACGACCATTGCCAGGAAAGGCAAGTTCTTTGTTGGCACGTTGCGTTCGTTGCCACCTATAAAGAAGATCTTTTGATATCCCAAGATTTTCTGCTACACTAGATACCGTTCGACCTGGTTCCTCTGCCAATTTGACCGCATTACGTTTAAAATCCGGATCATATTTTCTGCGTCGTTGAACACTCATAATTTCCTCCTGTCATTGTTATTATCAATGACTTAACCGAGTGTCCACCATTTCATAGCAGGATCA
>JAFDFT010000081.1 GCA_019309685.1 Deltaproteobacteria bacterium | reverse complement strand
CCTAAAATAAAATTCCCCGCCGCAAGCGGTCGGGGTATTAAAGCGGAATAATATCTGATTTATATTTGGGGGGACACGTTGGTTCCCCCCAAACCCCTCTTCCGCTTGTTTCCCCCACCCCAAGGGGATGGGGTATTAAAAACCATAATAAAATGAGTTATACGCTTAAGCCATACATAATTATTAAAGGTTTTTCATTTTTTTTACGCTCATTTGAGGTTATACTTATATCTCTATCTCTAATCAAAATATCGGCAGTACGGCCTAAAACCAGTATTCAATTATCAATAGGAAGTTAGAATGCTATGAAAAAATCAGCACTTGTCGCTGACTGGAACACCCTTATGAGAACTTTCATAAGGCCGGACGATGAAAGAACCAAAGCGACATTAATTAAATATATGGAGCAAATCCAGTTTGGACTTCACGATTTTTTAAGTGAGCATGTTGGTATCACGGAAGAAGTAAGCCTGAAAGAACTCTCAGACAATCTATCAGATACGCGAATCAGTAAAAATCCGGAAAAAAAACTTGCCGATGTTATTACAGACCTTATTGAAGATATTGCTCCGCACGCTGTAAATATTACATCTCCTTATTTCGTTGGTCATATGACATCTGCCATCCCCTTTTTTATGATCCATCTAAAAACCATTGTCGCCGCACTGAACCAAAACGTTGTAAAACTAGAAACCTCAAAGGTCTGTTCTGTTTTGGAAAAGCAGGTGCTGGCAAAAATTCATAGAATGATTTATCAACGCAGTGAATCCTTTTACAAAAAACATGTGCAAAATACAAACTCAACCCTCGGCTCGTTTGTGGAATGCGGTACTCTGGCAAATATAACTGCACTTTGGGTTGCCAGAAATAAACTTTTCCCGCCAAAAGGAAATTTCACAGATGTTGAACACGAAGGCATTCAAGCAGCCTACCATGCGCATGGGGTTGAACGGTGTGTTGTACTTGTCTCAAGACTTGGACACTATTCTCTTAGAAAAGCGGGAGGACTCCTTGGGATAGGCAATCAAAACATTATCCCCATAGATATCGATCATAACAACCGTGTTGACCTTAAGCGTTTAAATGATCAAATGCAGGAAATAGATCGGGATCAGGGAAAAACACGGATACTTGCAATCATCGGTGTGGCCGGTGCCACGGAAACAGGCACCATCGATCCGTTAAGAAAAATTGGCGAGATCTGCAAGCAACGTAAGATTCACTTTCATGTTGATGCGGCGTGGGGCGGGCCGACGATCATGTCGGAAAAATACAGACATCTCTTTGACGGCATTGAAATGGCTGACTCCATTACCATCGATGGGCATAAACAATTTTATATGCCAATGGGCTGCGGCATGGTTTATTTTCGCGATCCTCACGCCATGGATGTTGTTGCATATCACGCGAACTATATAAATCGTCCAGGGTCAGTAGACCTGGGGATAAAATCTCTTTCCGGATCAAGAGAAGCCAGCTCACTGATACTCGACAGCGCGCTTAAGATCATGGGTTCCAGAGGCTATTCACTGCTTTATGAACACGGCATTGAAACTGCGCGAGAATTTGCTGAAGAAATTAATAAAAGACCCTTGTTTGAAGTCATCACTCGGCCGGAATTAAACATTCTTACCTATCGGCTGTGCCCAAACGCAAAGGGGATGCTATCCGGAAGAAACAGCCCAAAAGAAATCCAAATCAACGAAAGATTAAATGAAATAAATAGAACTGTTCAAAGACTGCAAAGAGAAGCCGGCAATAGCTTCGTCTCCAGAACAACCTTAAAAATACTGAATGGTAGTAATGGTATAAATACCGTAGTGCTTCGCTGTGTGATTATGAATCCCATGACCAACATGATGATTCTTCGAGAGATCCTTGATGAGCAGGAAGACATTTACCGGCGTACTTTCACCTGAAATTAAGCCGCAATAAAGCCTAGGGTATTCTTTTATCTGGCCATTTAAAAAAGCCAAGTTATTCCATGTTTAGTATATAACAAAGAGAATGCCTGAATCTTTACGGGATCAACACCCCGCCAGATCAGATATGAGACTTTGAAGTTTTTGGCTTAGTACAGAATATGAGTAATACTGTTTCGCTATAGCATAGTTCTGCTCAACCATTTCATCTCGATATTTTTTATCTTTCAGCACCTTTTCCGTTTTGCGTAGAGCCGCTTCAGATACATACCCATCTATCTCTATCACATTAAACCCTTTTGGCTTGATATCCTCCGCATAAATTGAATAATTATTCACCATAATCGGCTTTTTAAAATAGACCGCCTCCAGGAAGGCATTTCCAAAGCCTTCAAAATTAGATGGATAGGTGACAAGATCCGCGTAAGGATAGATATCATCAGGGGTATATATTTTTTTCCCGTCTTTTGTAACACCTCTAACTTCGTTAATAATCTCTGAAACAAAGACCGTTTCGACCTCAAGCAGATCTGAATACTCTTTTAACCTGAACTCATAATCATGCCCTTCATCACCTGACGCGTGCGAAATAACCAGTTTGGCTTTCATGCCAAGCCGTTTAACCAGTTCGATGGCGTGTTCGATTCCTTTGCGCTGAACAACCCTTGTTGGCTGAAGAATGAAAAGCTCATTCTCTTTTATCCCCAATGCCTTTCGTACATCAGCCGTATATGCATCAGGCGGTGGCGGCGGATCATCAAAGTCCATCACATTGGGTATGACTCTTGCTGAAATACCGGTTCTGAGGCTTAACTGGTTATCTGCCGATGTATTTATGACCACATGGTGTATTGCCGGCAAATGGGGCGGAAAAGCCATGTTTAAATAATCCCAAACTGAATTCTGCATAAGGTGTTTGCGCTCCCAGAAAAAATCGTGATGGTGCGCAATCGTCTTTATACCGGTTTCAGCGATCAATTCTGTTATCGCGATGCCAAGGGGTATGTTGAGTGGAAGAGAAAGCGCGTTCTGTACAACCAAAACATCAATATTGAATTTTTCAACAAACGCGTAAAGATGATCTTTGATCTTTTCTTTAAATTGATAAATTTTATTCGTCGTCGACCTGTCTCGTTTGCCCTCCTCAAAACATGTGCGAAAAATATCCTTAATATCAGGATGCTTGAAGTGAGCCTCTTTTACTAGATATGACCGCTCAGGAAGACGATCCAATTTTCCCGCAAAACAAAAACAGGCGTGTCCCTGTTCTTCAAAGACCTCCGCCCACTTTGCGGACTCAAGTGAAACGCCGTCCGTACCGGCAAATCGCGTTGAAACAAATCCAATATTGCCTACTTTATCAAATGGGTTGCAGCTATCCATATTCATTCCATTATTTACATATATTTAACTGTTTTTATTATATTAAATATTCAATAAGAACGCAAACCATTCGGCAGTAATTTTGATCGCCCAATGGTCTTTTATCCTTTTAAAAATAATGTTATGTATAATGCGTCTGAATTTTTACAAGTCAAGCAAAAAATCAGAATTTCCTTAACAAGGATTCTAATAAAAAAGGCAAATTAAACAATGTTCCAGGAAATGTTACAAACCGGGCACCCAAGAGACTGGCATGATATGCTATCCGCCAGTATAACAACAGCAGGAGAAATTGCTAAACATCTGCCCGTTGATCCATCGCACATACGCAACGTAATTTCCCGCTATCCCATGCGGATAAACCCTTATTATCTATCCTTGATTAAATCAAGTAAATCAAAGGAAGGGGGTTTATTCAAGCAGGTCGTCCCTGACATACAGGAAATAAGTAACGATAACTTGGTAAGCGACCCTCTTTATGAAGAAATTCAATCACCGGTTCCCAATCTTATCCACCGCTATCCCAACCGTATTTTGTTTATGGTTTCCAACCATTGTCCGGTATATTGCCGCTTTTGTATGCGAAAGAGAAAAGTAGGAAACCCATTTGCTGTAACCCAAAAAACCATTAACGATGGAATTGCATACATAAAACAGAACAGGTCCATTCATGAAGTAATTGTTTCAGGCGGTGATCCATTACTTCTTGAAGATGAAGAATTAAACTCAATCATGGATCAGCTTCGATCCGTCAAGCATATTGAAATAATACGTATACACACCAGGGTGCCATGTGCGCTTCCTCAACGGATAACCCCGGCACTTGCGAAGATGCTAAGTAGACACCATCCCGTCTTTATGAATATTCATTTTAATCATCCAGATGAAATTACAACCGAATCATCAACTGCCTGTGCTATCCTGGCGGATGCCGGCATTCCCCTCGGTTCACAAACGGTTCTATTAAAAGGGATAAATAATGACCCGGCAATCATAAAGAAGTTAATGCTAGGTCTTTTAAAGATCAGGGTAAAACCATACTATCTTCATCACCCGGACCCTGTCCGTGGAACAAGGCATTTTCGGACACCTATCAAAGAAGGGTTGGATATATTGAAAAAACTTCGGGGGCATACTTCAGGCTTGTGTGTACCGAGCTACATGATCGATCTTCCTGAAGGAGGAGGAAAGGTCCCGTTACTTCCGGAATATAAAAAAGATTTTTTAGAAAATTCGTTAACGATTGAAAACTACCAAGGAAAGGTTTTTGACTATCCGGAAGATTAAATCAACCATCCGTAAAAAATCAGAGACCTTTGAAAAAGTTTAATTTTTGAGTTCTTCTCTAATCAAGTTGGAAAAGAGTGCTCTCCTTTAGAGTCATCGTGGTCTTCGACGAGTAGTCAAAGGCTCGAATATTTGTGTTTTAGTTATGTTATAAAACCTTAACCATCGCATCAATCTCAACAATAGTATACTTCTTAGCGAAACACCTAAAACTTAATACCTAAAACTTAAAACGATTTGTATCGCTATGGCCTTGAAAAAAGAGGCATTATCTATATACCTTTCTTTTCTTAAACTTTCTTTTGTCCTATTGCCGTCTTAGTATTCTTATAATTTTGGGTTTGTACTCATCTTTTTGAGACATCTTGTTTCCCTTGGCCCTGACAATAAAAACCGAACCCAAAAAGCAGGAAAAACCAATAATTACTGAAAGAGCCTGTTCATCCACACTAAATAACGGTGCCAGAATCATTCCAGCGATCGCTCCGCTGATCAGACACAAAATCGGAAACATGTACAATAAAAAAGTGGCTTTAAGCAAAGAAGATGAGCCAAAACTAAACGCCACCCTGTCGCCCGTGGCCGCGCCGGCGATATTGATCGCTTCGACTTTCATATCATTTCCACCACCAATGGCAAGGCAGGCACCTCTTGCACAGCATGACTCACAAGCGCCCGATTTTTCTGTCTTCACCCACGCGGTGTCGTCACCAACCTCTACGACGACTCCTTTTTCTGTAGCCATAATTCTGACCTCTTAAATAGACACAACCATTCTTACGCGGATTTTACCAATTCTTCCTGAATAAAAGTATCTTCTGATTTCTTATAACAAATCAGTCCGCATTGCAGACATCGCTGAGACTCAGCAATCGCCATTTCTTCAGTATATCCGTTCTCTACCAGCTCCGCATCTCCGGGCACATCGGATTGAGAAAGCGGCATGATCTGGCGTTCATTTTTAGAAACATTTTCAACACTGTAAATATTCTGAATAACAGAAGTAGCGGATATTACATTATCAGATAAAGAAGGTAATATGTCATACATAACCTGATGAATAGAAGCAGCGGATCGTCTGCCTGAGCCAATTGCCTTGATTGCCGCACTGTAGTCTGACAATTCATCACTATCTGAAAGGAGCCCTCGTTCACTACCTGCGCTTGGTATTTTTCTGGGTTCAACCCCAACCCATTTAAAAGGGCTGATGCTGTTTTCTTCCAACGCTTCTGATTCTTCTGATTGCTTTTGTTTTATGAAAACAAGTTCAGGGAATCGCCCGGAAGCAATAATAAACGTGCCGGCAGGTATGACTGTTTCTGACATGGTATCCAGCTCTACACATTTTAGTTCAGTCAGACTATCACCTTCTCCATAAAACTGTCTGATCCCTGAATTAAAAACAGCCTTAATCCCTTCATCCTTTATCTTTTGGATATCGTCTTCCTGAAAATCTTCTGCCTTTTCTCTGAAAACAAGCGTAATATTTTTAGCGCCTTTTTCTTTGCACATTTGCGCCGCGTCAATAGCAAGCTTCCCGCCGCCATTGATGACCACATCAGACTCACAGGAAATACCGCCATTAGCATTCGAACCTGAAATATTATTCGCCCGCATAAAATCCAGTAGCAAATGGGTCCCTGGGATTAATTGTTCCGTCATGGATCCGGCCCCTCTGGCAAGACGGCTGTCCCAGCCGCCAGTCGCAAGAAATATGGCGTCAAAACCCTGACCCAATAGCGAATCAATGGTAAAATCTCTGCCGAGCGCTTTTTCGGTCTCCATGGCAACACCCATCTCAGCGATTCCTTCAATATCCCAATCGAGTATATCGTGAGAAAGCCGATTCACTGAAATAGCACTTCTAAGGAGTCCTCCCATTTTTTGTGTTGCTTCAAATACAGTCGGCTGATGTCCAAGACGGGCTGTAAAAAAGGATGTAGACAACCCTTCAATTCCTCCTCCAATTACAGCCACCTTTCGGCCTGTATCAGGCGCTTTATAGGGAAGCACCCTCTCACCTGTCTCTTTCTCATAATCAGCCACAAAACGTTTTAAAAAATTGATCGCCACCGGTTCGTCCACATATTTTCGCCTGCAATCCACTTCACACGGACGCGGACAAATCCTGCCGATAACGGTTGGAAATGGATTCCGTTCCTTTATCACCTGTACAGCACGATGGTAATTTTTCAACGCAATCTGCCGAATATATTCGCTAATATCGATGCCCGCCGGACAGGCTCTCTGGCACGGTGTTGTACAGTCTTCTGTCGTATATTCTTTCAGGATACGTCTGGTAATGGATGAAAGTCGAATAATATTTTTAGGACATACCCGTTCACAGGAGCCACAACCAGTACAGCGTTCCTCGTTGACAATCGGCAAACCATCCGGGCCCATTGAAATGGCATTAAACTGGCACGCTTTTTCACAGGATCCAAGTCCCAAACAGCCGATGGTACAGACTTTCATCCCTCCGTTGATCAGTGCAGCGGCCCTGCAGTCGCTTAAGCCATCATAGATATATTTTAGATCCGCCTCTCCAACGCCATACGTACACCCCGGTCTGGCGATATCCGGTTCTTTAGCTTCAATGGTAACACCCATGATTTCTGCAATAGCCTCCGCGATCTCCGGACCTCCGGCAACACACGAGTTCGCATCAACCTTTCCGGCAACGATCGCCTCAGCATTGGCCGCACACCCCGGCAATCCGCATCCTCCGCAATTCGCTCCGGGCAGCGCGTCGTCCACTGCCATTACTTTTGGATCCACATACACATAAAAAACCTTTGATGCCACAGCTAAAAGGGCACCCGTTACCAGTCCTAATCCACCTAACATATAAATCGCGCTTAAAACCGCTTCCATACCTTTAACGCTCCTGTCTTAGTAAATTTTCTGTCCATGGATATGTCCGCCTTATATATCCAGTATTCTTTTGAAATATAAATAAAACTGTTTTTGACTCTATTCTTATAGTATATTAAAAATATTATAAAATCGCATCGAATTTACATTTGTCATAGCATGTCATACATTTTATGCACTTATCCTTATCAATGATTGCAGCTTCTTTTTTCACCCATCGTATCGCGTCCGTCGGACAAGCTTTAAAGCATAAGCCGCATTTTTTACACATTTCCGCATCAACTTCAAACTTTAAAAGAGAAACACACCGTTTTGCGGGACATCTTTTTTCATAAATATGCGCTTCATACTCATCTTTAAAGTACCGCAGGGTTGACAGCACCGGATTGGGTCCTGTTTGTCCCAAGCCGCAAAGGGCTGAAGTTTTAATAACTTCCGAATGATCCTTCAATATACCAACATCTTCCGGCTCCCCTCTTCCATCACATATTTTTTCAAGTACTTCTAGAATTCGGCGGGTTCCCTCACGGCAGGGCGTACACTTTCCGCACGATTCATCCTGAACAAAATCCATAAAAAAACGGGCCATATCGACCATGCAGGTTTTTTCATCCATGACGATCACACCGCCTGATCCCATAATCGCCCCGACCTTTGCTATTTCTTCATAATC
>JAFDFT010000492.1 GCA_019309685.1 Deltaproteobacteria bacterium | reverse complement strand
TGCTTTTACAAAATTTGATATTGCTGAAAGATTCGCGGCTGCCTGGGACAGATTCAACCTTCGTCAATTACGCGCCAAGGCTGAAGAACCTGTATTTAGAGCATACTCTTTGGCAAATCCGCCTTCTGAGAAAAACCTATTGCGATTTACCATACGAATCGCTACACCTCCCCCAACATCATCTGACATACCGCCAGGGGTGGGTTCATCATACGTGTTTAGTTTAGAACCAGGAGACACGGTTACCCTGAGCGGCCCTTACGGTGATTTTTTTGTAAAAGACACCGACAATGAAATGTGCTTTATTGGCGGCGGCGCTGGCATGGCGCCCATGCGCTCCCATATTTTCCATCAGTTAAATACTTTTAAAACAAAACGAAAAATAACCTTCTGGTACGGTGCCCGCTCAAAACAGGAAATGCTGTATGATGATGATTTCAGGGCCCTGGATAAAAAGTATAAAAACTTTTCTTATAATGTAGCTCTTTCTGATCCGCAACCGGAAGATAAATGGAAAGGTCTGACAGGTTTCATTCATCAGTGTCTGTATAATAACTATCTGGGCAAGCATAAAAATCCGGATGACATCGAATATTATCTATGCGGACCGCCCATGATGCTCGATGCTGTTCTGGAAATGCTCGATAGCCTTGGCGTTGAACCGAGAATGATTCTTTTTGACAAATTTTGATTCAATAATCATGGAATGTTTATTAATTACTTCATTCTCTTTTCCGGCTAATCGGTTAAAAAATTTATGGATATGCAAAGATATCGGCGACCAGATGGCGGGCACCTATGATATTAATAATTATTTCGGCTTTAGCCAGATAGAAACAGCCGATTTAGTTAATAACTTTGACTTAAGTCAAAGTTATTCTTATTTGTATATTTTAAGCTCAAACAAAACTGAGGTAAATTATTATATTGAATCCATAAATTAATCTAACCAAAAGGAGAAAATAATATGTTTTGCTTTCAATGTCAGGAAACAGCGAAAAACACAGGCTGTACCGTAAAGGGTGTTTGCGGAAAACCGGAGGATACCGCAAATCTTCAGGATCTTTTAATCTATGCATTAAGAGGTCTTGCTGTTTACGAAGAAAAGGCCGGGGAACTGGGTATTCCAAGCAAAGAAAACGGATTGTTTGCGGCACAGGCGCTTTTTACAACCATAACCAATGCCAACTGGGATAATAACAGGTTTGTTGTTCTTATCAAAGAAACTTTGAAACGCAGGGATGCTCTAAAAGAAAAATTCCTGGCAGCTTATAAAGAAAAAAACGGCCGGGATTTTGGTGAAAACCTGCATCATTCAACCACCTGGTTTTCAGATGACCTGTCCGAATTTGAAAATAAAGCAAAATCAATTGGAGTTATTGCAACGGAAAATGAAGATGTCAGGTCTCTAAGGGAGCTTTTGATCATCGGTTTAAAGGGAATTGCCGCGTATGCGGATCATGCCGCTATCCTTGGAGTTGAAAAAGATGAGATTTACGATTTTATTATGGAAGCCCTGGCTTCAACAACCAAAGATCTGTCCGTGGATGAAATGATCGGGCTTGTCATGAAGGCCGGAGAAGTTGCAGTAACAACCATGGCCACTTTGGATGAAGCCAATACCACGGCCTATGGGCATCCTGAAATAACCGAAGTAAATATAGGCGTTGGCAGCAATCCCGGAATTCTGATAAGCGGTCATGATTTAAAAGACATGGAAGAACTGCTGAAGCAGACCGAAGGTACAGGAGTTGATGTGTATACCCACGGTGAAATGCTCCCGGCTAATTGCTATCCGGCATTTAAAAAGTATGATCATTTTTTTGGCAATTACGGAAATGCCTGGCAGCACCAGAACAAGGAGTTCGAGTCTTTTAACGGTCCGATCATTATGACCACAAATTGTATTATTCCCATAAAAAAGGGGAACTATCAGAGCAGGATTTTCACCACAGGCATGACCGGATATCCTGACGTGGTTCATATCCCGGATCGAGCGGAAGGCGGAGCAAAGGACTTTTCAAAGGTTATCGAACTGGCCAAAACATGTGCTTCACCAACAGAGATTGAAACCGGTAAAATTGTAGCCGGGTTTGCCCGCAACCAGGTTTTAGCTCTTGCAGACAAGGTTGTTGATGCTGTTAAATCAGGGGCGATCAAACGCTTTGTAGTTATGGCCGGATGCGACGGACGGCAGAAATCAAGAAGCTATTTTACCGAAGTTGCGGAAAACCTGCCAAAAGATGTTGTGATTTTAACAGCCGGATGCGCAAAATACCGCTACAACAAGCTCGACCTGGGCGATATCGGAGGAATTCCAAGGGTGCTTGATGCTGGCCAGTGCAACGACAGTTATTCTCTTGCGGTTATCGCTTTAAAACTCAAAGAGGTTTTTGAACTTGATGATATCAATGATCTGCCCATATCATTCGACATCGCATGGTATGAGCAAAAAGCGGTTGCGGTTCTTTTGGCGCTGCTTCACCTGGGTGTTAAAGGAATCCGCTTGGGGCCGACCCTTCCGGCGTTTCTTTCTCCGACAGTAATTAATGTCCTTGTGGAAAAATTTAACATCAAACCGATCAGCACAGTTGCGGAGGATATCGAGGCTATGATGGCCGGAAAATAGTACAACAAACAATGGTTTTAACCGCTGAGAGCACAGATGTTTGCTGTGAAAAAGCTGATGAATTATCCTGCTTTGAAAACTCTGATCACTCTATGGTTAATTAATTGGTTTTAATATGAAAATTAAAGGAGACCTAAATTGAGCGATTGTCGATCTTTCCGCTTCTGACGCA
>JAFDFT010000491.1 GCA_019309685.1 Deltaproteobacteria bacterium | reverse complement strand
ATGTGCTGATGCCCGGAAAAGATGGTGTTGAGACTCTTCAAGAGATTAAAAAAATAAAGCCGTTGACTCAAGTTATTATGCTCACAGGTAACGCGACCGTTGAAACCGCGATAAATGGGATGAAACTCGGAGCCTATGATTATCTCATGAAACCTACAGATACCGAGATCCTTGTTGAAAAGATAGACAAGGCCTGTCAACTTAAACAGGAGCATGATGAGAGAATACAACAGGCGGAAATAAATAATATCGTCAAAAGGAAGGGCTGGTAAGTTTTTCTGCATTGTAGAATTATGCTTGATAACTTTTCTATGGGAGATTTGAATTGGCTATTAAAGTCGTAAAGGACATCATGGTTCCACTTTTGGAATACCCCACCGTTTCAAATGAAGCGACATTGAGGGAAGCTGTAGAAGCTCTTGAAAAAGCACAGAAAAAACTCGATCCAACAAGATATCGACACAGAGCCGTTTTGGTTTTTGACGAAAATAATAAGATTGTTGGAAAGGTGAGCCAGTTGGATGTTTTGAAAGCCCTGGAGCCCAAATATGATCAAATGAAGGACACAAGATCATTGACCCGTTTCGGCTTCAGTCAGGAATTTATGAAGTCTCTTTTTAAACAATTTGAACTACTGGATAAGCCATTAGATGATATCGGCAAAAAAGCCGGTAAGTTAAAAGTAAAGGAGATTATGAATACGCCATCAGACGGCGAATTTGTCGAAGAGACAACCACCCTAAATGAAGCCATACACCAGTTGGTCCTGGGGCACCATCAATCATTGTTGGTTACCCGGGGGAAAGACATTGTGGGCATCCTCAGACAAACGGACGTTTTTAAGGAAGTTTTTGAAGCCATTGTATCATAATCATTCCATGTATTCCATCTCATAACACAATCACATTCGACCAACTGTGGAGACATCTGTATGGATACTGAACAGAGCATTCAACCTGTTAAAAATGGGTTTAATTATAAAAAATTAGTATTACTTCCATTAGGTATATTGGCATTTTTAGTCATTTATTTCCTTCCGGACTTTTCAGATGCTATTGACCCTTCAGGCGAACATTTTGTGCTTACCAAAGAAGGCAAAGGCGCATTGGCAGTTTTTGTGTTAGCAGGCATTTGGTGGGTTTTTGAAGTCGTTCCGATTGGCGTAACAAGTTTGGCAATTGGAGCGCTTCAGGTGCTTTTTTTTGTCAGAACGCCTGAAAAGGCTTTCGGGGACTTTATGAACCCCGCAGTTATCTTTATATTCGCTTCAATGGTCATTGGTGCTGTTTTTACAAAAACAGGACTTACCCGGCGACTCGCGTATAAAATGTTGATAATTGTTGGTGAAAGAACAAGCATGATATATCTTGGCTGCTTTGTAGTCATTGCTGCGCTTACGCATATCATGGCGCATACGGCAGTTGCGGCGACCGTTTATCCGTTTTTATTATCCATTTACGCGTTATACGGTGAAGAGGAAAAGCCGACACGTTTTGGAAAGGGACTTTTCATTGGAATGGCCTATGTTGCGGGTGCTGGAAGTATCATCACCCTTTTAGGCGCGGCTCGCGGCGCGGTTGCCATCGGATTTTTTAAGGATATTGTAGATAAAAACGTTAGTTTTTTTGAATTATCTTATTACATGTTTCCTGTTGGCTGGATCATGGTTTTTATCCTTTGGGGATTGATAATGCTTTTTTTTAAACCGGAAAAAAAAGTAATTCCAGGTTTAAGAGAGAGAGCCAAATCCCTTAATGCCCAACTTGGTCCAATAAGCGGCAGGGAAATTCTTGCAGCTATTATCGTTTTTGGATGCATCGCAATTATGTCCTTAAGATCCTTTATCCCGGCATTAGAACCTTTTGACAAAAATGCGATTATTTTAACGTCAACCATCCTTTTTTTTATTACCGGAATATTGAATTTGGATGATCTGGAAACGATTCCATGGAATATTATACTTCTGTTCGCGGGCGCCATGAGCATCGGACTTTGTTTGGTGCAAACCGGTGCGTCCAAATGGCTGGCTGTTAAATGGCTGGTGATGTTTCAAAATGCGCATTGGTTTGTATTTGTGTTGAGTATCGCATTTTTTGTTTTGTTAATGACAAATTTTATAATGAATGTTGCAGCGATTGCTATTGTGCTACCCGTCGCGCTGGCGATTGCACCGTATCTCAATGTAGCGCCGGAAGTCATTCTTTTTGCGGCTCTGGTAGTAGCGGGAATGCCGTTTCTTCTTCTGGTCGGTGCGGCGCCAAACGCAATCGCGTATGACTCAAAACAATTTACAACAGGGGAATTTTTTCTCTACGGTATTCCGGCAAGTATCATTCTTATGATTGTACTTGCGATAACCATTTGGATAGTTTGGCCACTTATGGGAATGCCTGTCCAGACAGCAATGTAACAGACGTCTAATTATTACTGTATGAAAGGAACAGGTTTGATTCATTCATTCGAAAAATACAAAAAAGAGATTAATACTCATGCGAGCTTTAAAAAACCTTTTTGAAAATAATAAGAAATGGGCAAGTAAGATAAAAGAATCCGACCCGGAATTATTTGACAGGATTTCCAAACAGCAAAATCCAGAGTATTTATGGATTGGATGTTCCGATAGCCGTGTGCCGGCAAATGAAATAGTGGGTTTATCGTCAGGTGAACTATTTGTCCACCGCAATATTGCTAACATGGTAATCCATACTGACATGAACTGTTTGTCGGTTATTCAATACGCCGTAGAAGCATTAAAAGTAAAACATATTATACTTTGTGGTCATTATGGATGCGGCGGTATTAA
>JAFDFT010000490.1 GCA_019309685.1 Deltaproteobacteria bacterium | reverse complement strand
GAGGCCCAGCGAATGGGAAACGTCGGAAAAACCGCGAAATCAGGGTTCCCCTCATAGACAAACCTTAAATCACGCGCACCAATACCTACCGCGTAAAGAAGTACATCTCGCCGATCGTAACTGATGCTGATGGGATCTCCCCATGGTCCTGGGGCGCCGTTGGGCAGCGCCGTCTGCGCTTGATAGGTTGCCATATGCTCTTCCTCCCTCGAGCCCTTTTTAAAACCCCACTTTTTGTCCAATTTCTGTGTCCCCGATAAGCGGGATCTTCGCTACGCTTCGACAAGCTCAAATTTTAATCCGCCACCGAACTTTGGCGGATTAATCCTCGAAATACTCAATGTATTCTTGTGGTTAATCCGCCTGAGGCGGATCGCTTTTCTTGAACTTGCACCCCGACAAAATAAAATACAATTTAACCGGGACAGGCAAAAATCAGCACTTTTAAAAGGTCTCGATTCTTATTATTAAAATGAATGGTCAAATAATGTGTACGACCTTACTTCACATAAATGAAATCGGCAATATTTCGAAAAAGTTTGATAATCATTATCATTTTCCGATGTATACCAGGATCCTTATTCCAATATATGCAAAACTGGATTTAAACAGAACCCTGTTTCAGCTCCTTGATCTTTTCTTCTCTCAGGTCTTTTTTCGACATCTTACCTGTTCCGCCGCGCGGCAGAGGATCATCCTGAATCCAGATGAGGCTTGGGATTTTAAACTTCGCCAGTCGTCCGCTTAAAAAATTCTTTAACTCATCCGAGTCAAGGCGTTCGTCCTTTCTGCGCATCACCACGGCCGCTACACATTCACCCAGCCTTTCTTCCGGCAACCCAAACACCACGGCTTCAAACACACTAGGATGTTCGTAGATGGCGTCTTCCACTTCCCTGCAGGCTATGTTTTCACCCCCTCTGATGATAATGTCCTTGGCCCGGTCCTTGATATAAATAAAATCGTCCTGGTCCATCAACCCGATATCACCGGTTTTAAGCCAGCCGTCTTCAAGAAAAATATCCTCCGTGGCTTTGGGGTCTTTCCAGTAGCATCTGAGGTTGGATGGCGTTTTAAAACAGATTTCTCCAATTTCTCCCGGATTAAGATCGTTGCCTAATGCATCCACGATCTTGGCCTGAACCAGTGGAGGCGTAGGCCGGCCGACACTGTCCGGGCGGGCGGTGTAATTATCGCCGTCGTTACCGGTTCCCACCGCAGCAGTTTCAGTCAAACCGTAACCTGCCTGGGAAATATGACGGCCCATCATTTTTTCCAGCTGTCCGACTTGATGCGGCGGCCTGGCAGCGCCTCCGCCTCCCAAAAAAATCAGACTACTGGTGTCATATTGACTGAAGCTTGGAGCGTTGGCCAGTTCCCAGGACATGGAAGGCACGCCTGTGAATGCTGTGATGCGTTCTTTCTCGATGAGCCTGAGGGCCTCTTCAGGGTCCCATTTGTACATCATGACCATTTTTCGTTTTGTCACGAAGCTGACCAGGAACTGCGCTAGAAGCCCTGTGACATGAAACAGGGGCACGGTCAAAAGGCTTGATGAACGGTAATCGGGTTTTACTTCATCCAGGTAGTCACGGTTCAGATACAGCATCCCCAAGGGGCCGAATATCCAGGACATGAGCGTGCTGATAACGGCCCGGTGCGTGGTGACAACTCCTTTGGGACGTCCTGTAGAACCGGAAGTATACATGATATAGGCATCATCATCGATCTCCACATCCACGAGGGGAAATTCGGTTTCAATCGAACCTGCCACGAGGTCTTCATATGCAACCGAACCCCGGAAAAGGGCGCTTTCAGGCCTCGCAACAACCAACGGTATATTTAAATCCTTCAGAAAAGGGGCCATCCTTTGGGCCCGCTCGTGATCGGCGAAAATAAGTTTGGATTCGCTGTTTTCAAGTCCGAAGGCGAGCTCGGTCCCCTCCCACCAGGCATTTAAGGGCACGGCCAAAGCGCCTAAGGCTGTTGCTGCCATAAAGGCCAGACAGAATTCAGGATAATTGCGCATGGCGATGGCTACGCGGTCGCCTTTTTCGATATTGTAATTTTCCTTCATCCGCCAGGCAAGCTGTGCCGCTAAATGGTAGGTCTGTTTAAAGGTATATTGTTCATCTGCGTAAACCATAAAGGGCCAGTCATGGCGCCCGAACCACTGGGTAATGATCTTTGCGTGAAAGGAATCTTCATCTATACCCTGTGCATACACCTCCTTCAAGTTTCGGGGAGACGATTTAAACACCTTGTATTCTATCCCGCGAATAACTTCATCCGTTACCTCAAACATAGCTCCAGGTGCGGTCAATTCTTTAATCAAACGCTCTCGAACTTCATCATTAATTTCCGTAATTGCAGCCATTTATCTGTTTCCTTTGAAGATATTCGAATCAGGTTGACAATGTGCTTTTAAAATTCAGGAAGTTTTCCACAGCTTTTATATAAAGTCAATATGCTGAATAATTTTAAAATCCACAACAGCAGTATAAGGCAAGATTAAGAGAATTATTTAGATTTAAAATTCAACTTGGAAAACATATGGGTATAAAAGGGGGTATCCATTAGGTGAGATCGATCAGCTTCACTAGATTCAAAGCTTTTAACACCATACGTTTACGCATGACAATGCAGTTTCAAGTGACATCATTCGCTGTCCCAAAGATATCATATTCGCGTCATTATGCTCTCTCAATAACTGTGCAAACTCTTCATTAATACATAAAGCACATCTGATATCGGGAACCCGGTTAGCTGTTATTGCCTCGCCATTTCCGGATCCGCCTAAGATGATCCCTCTTTCAAAATCGCCAGCAGCAACGGCCCTGGCAACTGGATAAATAAATAAAGGATAATCAACAGGTTCATTCGAATCCGTACCAAAATCTTTTACTTCATGGTTCAGATTTAAAAGCATTGAGACAATTTTCTGTTTATACTCAAAACCCGCATGATCTGATCTGATTGCAATTTTCATAATTTTCACCACGAATATTGAATATGTAAAATGTAACGCT
>JAFDFT010000080.1 GCA_019309685.1 Deltaproteobacteria bacterium | reverse complement strand
CCTTCGCTATCCGGCGCAAGCAGATTGCCCTTCATGTCATTGGAAATACCAAAACCACGAATCAGGCCAAAAATTTTATTGCCGTCTTGAAGCGCGTCATTCAGCCGTTTTAACACTATAAATCCAGCACCTTCGCCCACAACAAGACCGTCCGCGTTCTCATCAAATGGAGAACAGCGTCCTGAGGGAGACAGGGACCTCAGTTGACTGAAACCTACCTGCGTATACAGGGATTCCGGTCTGGAAACACCGCCGGCAAGCATGGTATCTGCGCGGCCGGAGATCAGTTCATCGCATGCGAGTTTGACGGCGTAAAGTGAAGACGCGCATGCGGCATCGAGGGTGTAACTGCATCCGTTTAAACCAAGGGCTTTAGAAACAATGGCAGCGGGAAAACCGGTTACTCTGGATGCCAGGCAGTGCTTTATTGTGAGTAAATCATTGTCTTTTTCAATTAACTCACGACCTGCTTTGGCGAACAGATGATGTTCAAAAGATTTCCCAAGAATTTTTCTGGTAATAAATGAAGAAGCATCAGTAGGAAGGGCAATAGCTGCCAGGATAACGCCGGTTTTTTCTTTATTCAAAACGGATGAGGATTGAACATCTTTAATACTGGAAACAGCATTTTTTCCGGCAAACAGAACTATTTTATGAAGCGGGTCTAAATCATCTATCAGATCCGGATCAATATGGAGTTCTCCTGATTTAAACTGAATGGATTCAAGCGCATCATTTTGTATAAAACATGCTCGTTTGGAGATAGTTTTATTGGGTGTATGCACAGGATCATAAACAAGATCCGGGTCAACAATCCACCTGTTTTCGGGCACCTCGCTTGCAGTATCTACTTTATTGATAATGTTTTCCCAGAATTTTTCAAGGTTCATGGCCCCTGGAAATATTCCGGACATTCCAATGATGGCGATAGGGGTATGTCGGTTCATTCGCATGCTTCAGCAAATCGTATTTTTTTAAATATACTCAAATTTAAGTAATGAATTAAAAACTATAGCTGTTAAATCAAAATATGGCAAGAGGCAAAAAGTTGCCGGAGTACGAACTACATTAGTCTAATGCCAGGGTTTATCTTGACTGTTTTTTGATGCTGCTATTGACAAGTTCCAGATCAATCCATAAATTAATTGAAAATAAAATTGATAATTTTATAAAAAATATAAATGAGATGACAAAGTAAAAAGTCTAAGTTTAAGGCGTCGAAAATACTGAGGAATGCAGCGTACCTGTTGTACGCTGCAGTGACGAAAGATGCAGCGCAACGCAAAAATTGGACTTTTCAGGAAGTCATCAAGCTTAAAAATGAAAGGAATATTTATGAAGATCGCTTTTCCAGCACAGGAGAATAACGGATTGGACAGCACGGTTTATAATCACTTTGGTTCAGGGAAGATCTTTGTGATTGTTGAAACAGATGATGGGACTGTTGAAACAGTATTTAATCAAAACCTGGATCACCAGCATGGCCAGTGCCAGCCCATGGTCGCGCTTGGAGGGAATCATGTTGATGCTGTGGCTGTAGGCGGAATTGGCGGAGGAGCGCTTCGCAAGCTCAATGCTGAAGGAAAAAAAGTATTTAGGGCTGTCGAAGGATCGGTGAAGGAAAATCTGGAACTGATCCAATCAAACAAGCTTCCTGAAATTACGCTTGATCAAACCTGCGCGGGGCATAGCGATATAGGCGGGTGCGCCCATTAGAGGGACGTATACGCACCTGTCTCAAAACGATCAATTTTCAAATCGTTATGAATACGTCGAAGCTGTTAATGAAATGCCGGTATTGTACTTGTATGTTCTGGATGCTATGAAGTTGTCTTCACGACATTTTTTGCGGATGGGCCGCGGTCTCCCTCAACAACGTCAAAACTGACCTGGTCACCTTCTGCTAATGTTTTGAATCCGTCATTGTCGATAGCAGAATAATGTACAAAAACATCCTTCCCGTCTTCCTGCTCAATAAAGCCAAATCCCTTTTTGTCATTAAACCATTTAACCGTCCCTTGTGCCATTTACCCCCCTTTAAAAATATTACAGTCTCAACCTTGCCCTTTGAAGCATGTAAAAATTATTTTAATAATTAAATTAAATGTTTAATATTGTCAAATGAAAAAGAAAATTAACGAAATAATTCAGGATATAAAGATGACAAAGTAAAAAGTTCAAGTTTCCCATTTACTGCGGGATTTCAACTTCGCTCCAACAAAAGAGGCAAATCCTGAAGAATGAATCGTATTGAGTACGATGCAGTGACTTGACCTGTTAAATCGGATCCGCCGTCTCGCCGAGCGAGAATTTAACAGGGCGAGGATGTCGCGCAACGCAGTCCCGCCATCGGAGGGATTACGAAGTCATCAAAATAAGGCGCTGATATACATAACAAGTATAAATATTGAAAAAGAGAGCTTAAGGGCAATACCGGCTAAATTTCCTACAAACGTTCCAATCCCTATTTTGATAGCCGCTTCTCCTTTTTTGCCTGATATCAATTCACCAATGACAGCACCTAAAAATGTGCCGATAAAGATCCCAAAGGGCGGAAATACAAAGAACCCGATGATCATGCCGATTATTGATCCTGCCAGTCCAATTCGTGACGCGCCAAACTTTTTTGCGCCAATGGCAGGGACGATATAGTCAATAACAACAAGAACTAAAGCGATGATTCCCATAATGATTAAAAAATTTGAGCTGAACGGCTGCCAGTCTTTTTCAAATGAAATAATAAGCAGGGATAAAAGGCTAAGGGGTGGGCCGGGAATAACCGGCAAAATTGAGCCGGCAATTGCGATAAGGGCTATAATAAATCCCAAAGATAATAAAAAAATAGTCAGGGCTAAATCCATGTCAAAAAAAATCTAAAGTTAGTTCTTTAATCGTCCGATATTAATAGTACCAGTGAGTGTGTGATGTTCACATGCTCTTAAACCCTATATCCGGGCGGTTCTTGTAATATTATAAGAACCGCCCTTTTTTGAGACATTTGCAAAATACCACCTTTTGCCCAATTTCTGTGTTAGTCTCAAATTTCAATCCTCAAAATACTCTTAGTATTCCTGCGGTTAATCCGACAAAGTACGGTGGAGGATTAAAATTATCGCCTTCCTTGAACTTGCACAAAACTTAGCATTTTCCAAAAGTCCCAATAATAACCAAATTTGTCAACTCTTCACTACTATCCATCCACAAATGTTCTTTTTACGCAATCTCATTGCAAATCGCTAGGAAAAGTAGGTTGGATTGAGTGAAATGAAACCTAACGATTAATAAATTCATTTTTTATGTTGGGTTTCGCTACGCTCTACTCAACCTAATCATTTTTTCAACTATTTACTCGTTGCTCGTCATTATTCCTTTCACCGTCATATTTTTATTCAACTCTTCTATCCTCGCATGAACCATCGTATTTTTTAATTTATCCGGGCCATCCATAAGTACAGGCATATAATTTGATGTGAAACCTTTTAGTTGGCCAGTCTTTTTTTCCCGGGTGCTTTCAACCAGAACTGCAACGGATTTTCCAATAAATTTTTGATAAAATAGAGCCTTTTTTGAATTACCAAGCTCCCTCATCTGTTTGCATCTGCTTTTAATCACTGAAGCAGGAATTTTGTCCGGAAGTTTAAAGGCAGGAGTATTTTGTCGTGGAGAGAAAGGAAACACGTGCAAGTATGATACTGGTAATTCATTGATTAAGGAATACGTATCTTCAAATGCTTTGTCCGTTTCTCCAGGAAAACCAATAATGACATCCACTCCTATAGATACTTCCGAAACGGATTCATGTATATTTTGGATAAGATCTTTAAAAAAGGATCGAGAATATGGTCTGTTCATTTTATTTAATATGTCATCATTTCCGCTTTGCAAAGGGATGTGAAAATGATTGCAGATCATATCAGATAATTTTACCAGCTGAATAATCTCGTTACTAAGCTCATGAGGTTCGATGGAACTAAGACGCAAACGCTTAATAATCTTTGACTCGTTTAGTATATATAACAGCTCAAACAGACTTTTTATGGGTTTAAGATCAAGACAATACGCGCCGAGGTGAATACCGGTCAGGACAACTTCATGACTTGCTGAGTCCTTGAGTTTTTTGATGTTTTCCAGAACCATCTCAAAGGGCATGCTTCGGCTTGGACCCCGGGCATAAGGGACAATGCAATAAGAACAGAAGGCGTCACACCCGTCCTGAATTTTTAAAAAGGGCCTGGTTCGATGTCCAAAAACTGTCGACTTTGTTTGGAAAAAGTCCTGCTGGCGCCTGGCATCAAAATTATAGAGATTCTCAGAATTCCTATGGTTTAGGCCTGAATGGGACACCAGTTCCGGTATCTTATATTTTTCACAATTTACAACAATGTCATGAACACCGGTGATTTGCAGCAGCTTTTCAGGTTCTATTTGCGCGTAACAGCCGGTTACCACAATTCGGGCGTTTGGATTTTTGCGTATAGCCTGCCTGATGGCCTGTCTGGACTGCATGGACGCTTTTCCCGTAACCGTACATGTATTAATAATGCAAATATCCGCCTCATCTTCTTGAGATGCTTCAAACCCCGCATCTATTAGGGACTGAGAAACAGCCTCGGACTCGTACTGGTTGACCTTGCATCCTAATGTTTTAATAACGTATTTTCGCATGGTTTTCTGTTACGTGTTCGGAAGTATCCATCCACCGCCAAGGACTTCGTTATCTTTGTAAAATACGGCAGCCTGACCTGGCGCGACAGATGACTGGGGTGTTTTAAATTTAACAAGCGCTGTTTTTTTATCAACAGGGATGACTGAGGTATCGTAAGCGCTGCTGCGATATCTTACACGTGTCTTTACAGAGATCTGATTATCAGGTGCTTCAATGATCCAGTTTATGTCGCATACCTTAAATTCAGAACACATCAAATCATCTTTTCCGCCAACGATAAGCCGATTGCGCTTGCTGTCAATTTTTACAACATAATACGGTTTAGAAGATGGGCAATTAATGCCTCTGCGCTGTCCAACCGTATATTTGTGAAGACCCGTATGGTTCCCAATGACCCGGCCGTTGGTGTCTTCGATAAGACCCGGTTTTTCGACCACGTCTAATTGATCGGATAAAAAGTCTTTGTAGTTTTTATCACTGATAAAGCAAATATCCTGGCTTTCATTACTTGTGATAGGTTTCAGGCCTATTTTATGCGCTAATTTACGAACTTTTGATTTTGTCATATTTCCGAGGGGGAATTCGGCCGAGGATAATTGCTGCTGGGTCAAGAAGGCGAGAAAGTATGATTGATCTTTATCTGTGTCAGTACCACGAAGTAGATGAAGGTTATTATTATTGTCTTTTAATATTTTCGCATAATGACCAGTAGCTAGACATGACGCGCCGAGTTTGTATGCGTGATTTAAAACAGTACCGAATTTAATCGTGGGGTTGCACACCATACAGGGATTCGGTGTTTGTCCATTCTGATACATGTTATAAAAATACTTTACAACAGTGTTCTTAAATTCTCTGGTACAGTCCAGAATATGAATTTTGATACCGAGTTGTTCGCCGATAAGAGAAACAGGGTGAGGAAAAGATGGGGTGCCTTTGATATATTTCTGTTCATATCCGGTAAGAAAATGAATGCCTGTTACATCATGACCCTGTTCTTTGAGTAGGTGCGCCGCGACAAGAGAATCAACACCGCCGCTGATTGCTATTGCTGTCTTTTTTTTCATTCAAAGAAACTATTTGCCTTTTGACGCACTTCCATTGCTCTAGGCGGACAGGCAGGTATGCAAAGTTCACAAATGCTGCATTTTTGCTGATCAAACTCAACTATCATTTCGGGGCGCTTTATATTAAGAGCGCTGGTTGGGCAAACCGCGGTACATGCGCCGCAATGCGTGCATATTTTATTATTCCGTTTAATTTCCTGGGATGCCTTCTGGACATCCACTTTGTTATCTTTGAGGTATTGAACCCCTTCCTTGAAGTTTTTGCGTGTTCCGGAAAGTTCAAGCACCATAACTCCTTCTTTACGGGGCAATATTGTGGCATTTAGAATGTTAAAAACAAGATCAAATTTTTTCGTCAGATGACACACCAAAGGCTTCTGAACCTCTGTCTTTGGGAAGCGCAGTATGAGTATTTTTGAATATGAATACACGATCAATCTCCAAATAGTTTAAATTTAAAAAGGATTGTTAAAATAGTAATAATTTTATTCTGTGTCAATATATTGAATAGATATTTTAATTTTAATAAAATATTGTTATGTTTAAACCAATCAAACCAAAAGATTAATATTTTATTATTTCTCTTCAGGTTTAGGTTGAGTCTTAATATTTGCACATCACTTGGAATTATAGGAGATCTCCATGAACCGTTTCGCATATCACACAACCGCTTTGGCTATTAAGGGCATTTCAAAAATATCAAAGGCAAGAATGTTTATCCATGGAGAAGAGAACATACCTTCCGGTTCAAAGATTTTTGTCATCAACCATTTTACCCGAATGGAAACACTTTTAATTCCATATCAAATTGATCGGCTTATCGATGTGCCAGTATGGTCTCTTGCCGATTATGGACTTTTCAAAGGAGCCCTTGCGTCAATTTTGGATAAGGTTGGCGCTATTTCCACAAAAAATCCTGACAGGGACCTTTTGATGGTGAAGAGTCTGCTTACCGGAGAAGCGGCATGGGTTATTTTTCCAGAAGGTAGAATGGTCAAAAATAAGAAGATTGTTGAAAAAGGGCGCTTTATGATTTCTTACGCGGGCGGCAAACATCCTCCACATACAGGTGCGGCCACTTTGGCACTAAGAACGGAATTCTACAGACAGCGGCTGCGGCATTTATCCGAACAAAATTCTGATGAAGCAAAACGATTGCTTGATTTATTTAAAATAGATTCAGTCAATGACATTATGGACAAAACCACATCTATTGTTCCGATAAATTTAACATACTACCCTATTAGAGCCCAGGAAAACATATTAAGCAGACTTGCCATGCGGTTTGTCGAAAAAGTCCCTAGCCGTATGCTGGATGAAATAATGACAGAAGGAACCATGCTTTTTTCAGGTGTTGATATTGATATGCGAATCGGCAAGCCAATAAATGTAAATGAATATCTGAAAGCGCCAAAAATTATCGAAGATGTGGTATCTGCAAAACAGATTAACTTTGAAGATGCGCTTCCTTCCATAAATATGATGCGAAAATCCGCGTTGAACATCATGCAGGAATATATGACGGCCATTTACGGGATGACTACCATCAACCATGACCACCTTTTTGCGTCAATTTTAAGAATGATGACGTTTAAAAAAATTGATGAAGATGATCTAAAACGAAGAGTGTTTCTCGCGGCAACAGAAGGTTTTGATAAAAAAGGGATGAACATCCACAGCAGCATCGATATGGACCAAATACATTTAATCACAGATGATCGTTACAATAAGTTTAAAGATTTTATAACGATGGCACAGGAAAAGGATCTGGTGCATACAAAAGGAAAGCGAATCATTAAAAACAAGTCAAGAATTGCATCTGTACTAGAGTTTCACACCTCCCGGATTGAAAATCCTATAGCCATTAGCGCTAATGAAGTTGAGCCTCTGCAGTTACTGCAAAAATGTATTAAAAGACTGTCGCGAAAATCTAAAAATAAAATTCAAAAAATGGTGGTCGAAAAAATCAAAGAAAGAAGCCTTTTGCAATACCATGAAGATTATGAAAACTTTTACGTAAAAGGGGAATCAAAGGATAAATCCGTTGGCATGCCGTTTCTTATCAAAGGCAAAAAAAAGGCCATTGGTGTTGTTCTTGTTCATGGATATATGGCCGCGCCCTTAGAGGTGCGGGAGTTGGCACTTTATCTCGGAAAAAGAGGGGTTTGGGTCTATGTGCCCCGTGTGAAGGGACATGGTACATCGCCGGATGATTTGGCTACTCGGGCATACAGCGATTGGATAGATTCTGTTGATGAAGGATACGCCATTATCAGCAATTTATGTGACAAGGTTGTTGTGGGGGGTTTTTCAAACGGAGCAGGGCTGGCCCTTGATCTTGCATCACGGGTAAAAGATGTAAAGGGTGTTTTTGCTGTGTGCCCGCCAATGAAACTTAAAGATCTTGCATCGTTTTTCGTACCAGCTGTTGATTCATGGAATAAATTTATGGAAAAG
>JAFDFT010000489.1 GCA_019309685.1 Deltaproteobacteria bacterium | reverse complement strand
AAAGAAATACAGCAGATTAGTTGCGGAACACTATGGTGAAGAATTCATAGAATCAGGGTACAAGCCATTGCGGGAATTCGAAATTATGGAAGGTCGCAAAAAAATCAAGAAACCAATTATACAATTTACACTTGAAAAATTATACGACAGTGATCTGATTGATGAAATTATAATTGTGGGACATCAGATGCTTTTAGAACAGCGGCTTGGGCGGGTTATTGAAAAATACAAAAAACCTTGTAAGATAATAAATCAAAACTCGCGAATACCTCAGTCGGCTGTTAATCTTTTCAATATTGATCTGAAAAAAATGAAGCACAATTCCCTGGCTAGTAATGTCATTAAAGCATATACTGCCAGTAAGGCGTACAAAGATAAAAAACATATCCTGCTTGTCGCGTCAGATTCCCCCATGACAACAAAAGAATATATTGAAAAATTCATCAATATCTCCAGTCAATATCTGAAAGATTCAGCACTTGTTGTACCGGCAGTATATATCCCTGGTACAAGAGATCGATTGGGAAGAAAACCGCTTTTATTGAAAAATGATACGGATATTAAGGTATCTGACCGTACCGATAAATCTGGTAGACAAGGATTCAGGCTGTCGTCACTAATGATTATAAATCCTAACCATTTTGATGTTAATTCCGCAAATACTGCCTATAATCTTCGAAAAGCTATTAGCCCAAAAATTCAGCTTAAAGTATTTAATACAACTCGGGAGTTGGGATACAAAAATGTTTATTCAAAATATTTTATCAAAAAAGATTTGAGCGTCAAAGAGTGCGAAAATATTACCTCATCATTTTTCAAAGGCAAAGTCACTATTATTCCCATTGAAGCTGAAGAATCAACGTATGATTATGATGGCACCAAGGGAGAATACAGGGGGATATCAAAGATGCTGAAGAAAGGTAAGATAAGTTAAAAGAAGGACTTAAGCATCGCGTTCCAAATTAAATGACCTTCAGATCTCGTAATTTTTGGATCTTTTCTTCGGACATTCCAAGCATATTTGATAGTATTTCTTCCGTATTTTCACCTAGTTCGGGTGAAGCTTTATTGATTTCGCAAGGTGTTTTTGAAAACTTCATGGGTGTCCCAACAACTTTAAATATATCATCGTTCTTGTTCTGCACTTCTAAGACCATGTCTCTTTCAAGAATATGCTTATCATTTATCACTTGCTTGATATTGTTTACAGGTCCGCACATCAATGCGTTTTCTTCACAAAGTTTTATCCATTGTTCTGTGGATTTAGAGCGTGTGAGCTGATTCATTTCGCTTAAAAAAAGATCATAGTTCTCAAGCCTTGCTTCAAGGGTATTGAACTTTTCATTGTTGATCCAATCAATTTTATCGGCTGCTTTGCAAAATTTATCCCAGTCATTTTCCTTCATGATTATAAGAATAATGTATCCGTCTTTTGTAGGAAACGCTTCAAACGGTGTAAATAAAGGGTGTCTGGATCCTAATGGTTGAGGTATTTCACCAGTGGCAAAATGACGGGAACACGCATTCTCGCCCAAAGCGACCTGGCAATCGAGCATAGAAATGTCGATCCATTGCCCTTCACCGCTAATGTTTCTTTCATGAAGCGCGGCTAAAATTGCGGTTGACGCGAAAAGGGACGCACCGATATCTCCTATGGAGTAACCCGACCTGGCAGGCGGACCGTCAGGATGCCCCGTCATGCTTAAAAGACCGCCCATTCCCTGTGCGATCATGTCAAATGCGGGCTTTTGAGCGTAAGGACCTTTTTGGCCAAAACCTGAAATCGATGCATAGATTATTTTTGGATTCAGCTTTTTCGCAGTATCATAGCTCAATCCCAGCCTGTCCATGACACCCGGACGAAAGTTTTCGAGAAGGATGTCTACTTTTTTTATCAAAGCGAAAATAATTTCCCTGGCTTTTTCATTTTTAAGATCCAGGGCCATACTTTTTTTGCCTCTATTAATACTTAGAAAATACGAACTGGTACCGTTATATTCAGGTTTAGCAAAACGTGACAAATCTCCGGTGCCGGGTGCTTCTATCTTAATAACTTTTGCGCCTAAGTCACTAAGCAGCATGCTTGCGTAAGGACCTGAGAGCATCCTTCCAAAACTAAGTACCGTAATATCTTTGAGTGGTGCAGCCATATAATTAATCCAAAAACAGTAAGATTATTTTCCTTTAAATACAGGTTTTCGTTTTTCTAAAAATGCTGACTGACCTTCTTTTAAATCTTCACTGGCAAAAGACAGTATTGAAAGGTCTTCAGCCTCTTTTTTGTCAGATTCCGCAAATTCAGATTGAAGCAGAAGGTTGAGGATTCGTTTATTTCCTTTTAAAGAAAGCGGAGCGTTTTGAGCGATTTCTTGAGCCATACTGTTTGTAAAGGATTCAAGTTCAGATCTTGGAATCAAATAATCAACAAGACCCATATCAAACAGGTGATGTCCTGAATATGTTTTTGCGGTAAAGAACATCTCCTTTGTGCTCCGCAGGCCGACGACGTTTAAAAATCGTCGTAATCCTTTCCATGAATACACAACACCGATTTTTGCAGGTGTCATGCCAATTCGTATGTCATCCGCACCAATACGAATATCGCAGGAAATTGCGAGTTCACATCCGCCACCATAGACAGACCCATTTAACATTGCAATGACCGGGTACGGATAGTTTATAATGCTTTTCATGGCGAGTTCAAATGGGCTTTCCTTTAGAAATTTATCCTGGATATCAGGATTTATTTTGGTCGGAAGAGAAGCTATATCAAACCCAGCGCAAAACGACTTATCTCCATGCCCGCGGATAATAACAGTCCG
>JAFDFT010000488.1 GCA_019309685.1 Deltaproteobacteria bacterium | reverse complement strand
TTTAGCTTATTCTGTATACAACTCCAGAAATGTGAAATTAAGGGGACGGTGGTGAAGTATTGATATTTAAAAATTGTGGTGTTCAGGTCCAGCCTTTAAAATGTGTAAATGAATGAGAGATGAGTCAAGGGCAGACTTGACGCCTTTACTAATTCAAAAACAGTTCGGAATTTACGGATACGTCTCCATTACAGGCGATGATGCCTCTTTTTATCATATAGATGACACACGCCAACATGGACCGCTGGGCGGCCGGGTGCAGAAAATCAGGAACATCACTATATAGATCGGATACCATTCCTGAGATGGTGTTTGCGCCTTTTGCCAGTTCATCCAATATCTGCTGCTCACGTTTTTTGCGATGTGCGATAAATGATTCGACATAGTTTTTGGTATTCCGGATTCCGGGGCCATGGGCGGGCCAGTATTGAACGTCGTCTCTTTGCAGCAGCAGATCCAGGCTGTTCATATAGTTTTCCATGTTTCCCGAAGGAGGCGATATAACGCTGGTCGACCATCCCATAACGTGGTCCCCGCTGAACAGGGTTTTTTCTTCCCGGAGCTGGTAGCACATATGGTTGGATGCATGGCCCGGTGTAAACACACATTCAACCGACCATCCGTTCCCTTCTATCACATCGCCATGGACAATGCTGATGTCCGGGATAAAGCCGCCGGTTTCAAGTCGTTCCTGGTTTGACAGCTTTCTTGCTTCAGTCGATCCCTGTTCCCAGTTCTGCTTGTAGTCCTTACGGTTATGGAATCCGTATGTTTTTGCGCCGCAAGCCGCCTGGAGGGATTTACAGGCCGGCCAGTGATCGTAATGGCTGTGGGTAACCAGAATATGGGTGATGACTTCATCACCCAGGCCATCCATAATGGCGTCGATATGCTCCGGCATATCAGGGCCTGGGTCGATCAGTGCGACCTCTTTGTTTCCCAGAATGTACGTGTTGGTTCCGTAAAACGTAAAATAATTCGGGTTGTTCGCCACAACCCTACGAATCATCGGGCTCAGCCGATCGGCCTTCCCATATTCAAAGTTAAACTCACGGACAAATGGTATTTCAGCTGTCATGAACGTCTCCATTGGGGTTGCCCGGTTTCCCGGGAATAACAGGGCAAATGATGCAAAGAGGCTGCCGGAAAAAGCCGTTTCCGGTATGGACTCCCGCTACCAAGGGGCCTTGCATTTCGTACACTGCTAACTCCAGGCAAAATGGGGTTGGTCATAATGATCAACCCGTTTATTTTTGCCTAAAATTGCCACTTCCCTGAATTGATAAATCATCGCCGCTGTGGGGGCTGCAATAAAATTGTTGCCAACGGGCATCATTAAAGCCGGATGATCGCTTTCGGGAATCGGCTCCAGAATGGGTGCATCCTGGCGCATGAATTCAGCCAGGGGAATACGATGAATCGATGCAACCTCTTCGGGATTGGCCGTCAGCGTAATGCCGGTGCCGCCCCATACCACGACGGGAGAAATGGTGAATCCTGATCTCGTGCTGTAGTCATCCAGGCGCCCGATAATCCGGTCTTCACCAAGCTTCAACCCGACTTCTTCTTCAAGTTCCCTTAAAGCCGTATCTTCAGGACGTTCTCCCGTATCCATGCGGCCTCCGGGCAGTGCCCATTGGTCCGCATGTTTTCTGAGTGTTGTTGCCCTTTTCGTCAGGATAAGGGCGGCATGTGTGGTCCAGGCTTCATGAAACGGGATCTCATAGACTCCCGGATCACTCTGGGTATCGACGACCGTAATGGCAACCGCAGCGTGTCTGTAACCCTCTTTGTCATGCGTTCGTATGTCAAACCGTTCCAGGTTCGAACGGATATGATGCAGCAGGTTTTCGTTGCAAATGAGTTGATCCATATGTCACATTTTCTGTTTAGACGTCGGCGATCATTGCGTTGGCAACATCTATCGCCAGTTGCTCATCTTCGGTATTTGTTTGATGAAATCAAATTACAATGTTTAATCCCATTTATTCTATTTGACCTCAGCCCCTTCTCATTCAATAAATTTGTAATATTTCTTGTATATACTCTTTTTTGTGTTCCTTTTCAACTTATGGTATGGTGGCCACGTTTGAAACTATAACCTCAAATGAGCGTAAATAAAATGAAAAACTTTTACTAATTATATAGGGATTAAGAGTATAACTCGGTTTATTCATGTTTTTATATATCTTCTATAGATGAGGTATAAATATCATTTATATTTTCATTTTATTTACCCTTGGGAAAGCCGATGATACCCCATCTTCTGCGTTATCAAGGATTCGCAGTAGATTATTACGGCTTCACCCTTGATGCTTTGTCGGAGCGAAGCGTAGATCCCGTCGCCGGGAAAGCTGGAGCACCCTCAACTTTCGCTCAATTAAGGTATAAGGAAAGGATAAAAACGGAACCAGAGAACGTGAATCACGAAAATCGCGGTGCTTTCCGCATAATTAAGGATAAGGAGCATATACGTGGATTTTGAAATTGTAAAACTTGCATATTTTTCACCAACAGGAACAACCAGACAAATCCTCAAAGCGGTTACCGAGGGTTTGGGTGCCGCGAACGTAGAGCACATCGACTTGACACTACCGCAGGCAGAGACACAAGCGCCGACTGAAATAAGGGATGAACTGATACTGCTAGGCGTGCCGGTTTATGAGGGAAGAGTTCCCACGACGGCCATTCCCAGATTGAGCCAACTCAAGGCCGATAAAACACCGGCGGTCATTGTCGTGGTGTATGGCAACAGAAACTTCGACGATGCATTGCTGGAGTTTCACGATTTCGCCAAAGAGTTGGGTTATTTGCCCATAGCCTGCGGAGCCTTTATCGGGGAGCATTCCTTTGCCAACGAGGACAGACCTTTGGCAATCGGACGGCCGGATGCTGATGATTTAAAGGCGGCCCAGGAGTTTGGGGCACAGATACGCGCCAAGATGAACGGGTTGGATTCGATTAACGAGGCGTCTTTGATCAAACCGCCGGGTAACAAACCTTACAGGGAGATCGATAGAAGTGGGCTGGCAGACAGGTCTGCGGTAACGAAAGATGAGGATTGCACCTTGTGTGGCGACTGCGCGCTGCTCTGCCCCGTGGGGGCCATCACCATCGAAGACACCGTAAAGACGGACAACATGGCCTGTATTCTGTGTAACGCCTGCGTTAAAAACTGCCCGACCGGAGCACGGGTGGTGGACGATCCGATGATTAATAAGATCGCCAATTGGGTGAGCAGAAACTTTCAAGCCCGTAGAGAGCCGCAAACATTTCTATAAATTATCGCCCGAACAATTGTAGAAAGATACTGGATTCGGGGCTTCGGGGTCGGGCCACAGTAACTTGTTGATATCTTAGAAATAAGGTTTAAAAAGATGCTGATTTTAAGCCTTAATCGACTCGTTTTTATCTAAAAACCGCATAGTTAAGATTTTAATTATCCTTTATCACACCCATTTAACTTATCATTATATAAATCTTCCGATTTCATCAAAAAACAATTTGATAATATGTCAAATATGATATATTATTGGTCGCAAACGACAAACCGCTTGTGTGGCTGAAAGGTGAAATAACAAGTCCACCGTTCTCTTTAAACGCTAGAATTGAAGCTGGGTATCTTCTGCGCCAAATTCACAATTTTAATTCTGGAGGTTTTTGGAAAAAAGACAAACAAAACCCCAAAATCAATTATTGATGTTTGCAAACAAAGAATTAAACATTATGAAGCAGATGTCAAAGAATGGGAAGAGAAAAATGGATAAGAAAAAAAAGAAAGCATTAGAAGTAAAAGGGTATAAAGTTGGTTCAGTCGGGGAGCTTCTTGGATTAAGCTCTGAAGAACTGGAATATATTGAACTCAAACTGTCGCTGAGCCAGGCTCTGATAAGACACCGCAAGCAAAGCAAATTAACACAAGCTCAATTAGCCAAGATGTTAAAGTCCAGTCAGTCAAGGGTCGCAAAAATGGAAAAAGGTGATCCCAGCGTGTCCGTAGACCTTCTGGTTAAATCCCTCATTGCAATGGGAGCGAATAAAGAAGGTATTGCAAAAGCCATTGCTTAACCTGGTTGTGGGGACTTTGGGGACGTCCTTGACTAATTGGACTTAAAAAAAGGTGAGTCAAGGCTTCTCATTCAATAACTGCTGCAACCTTCCTTTTACTGCTCTTTTTTGTCTTCCTTTTCAACTTAGATGAAGAATACGTTTAGCAAGGACACTACGATCCCTAAATCCCTTCATCCCATTAAGGATTGTAAGGATTTTATTTGGGTTTATAAAGAATGGAAGGTGCAAGGGTTTCATCATATGTAAATCCCTCCGTTTCCCTGACACTGCCCCACTTTTTCTTTAATTCATCCAGTGGGCCTGCGTCCAGCGCTTGCATTGGACAGGACATAACGCATACGGGTTTTTTGCCCTCAGCCCACCTGTCGATGCAAAAATCGCACTTTTGCATTTTGGCATCATCTCCGGTTTCAAACTGCGGCGCGTCGTAAGAGCACGCTTCCAGGCACTCACCGCATTCGGTTTTTCCCAGGCAGGCGTCCTGATCAACGGTGACGATGCCATCCTCATCCCGCTTGGTAACTGCTTCCACGGGGCAGGCGGAAACGCAGGCTGGTGTTTTGCAGTGGTAGCAGGCTGTCGGTAAAAATGCCGCAAACAGATTGGGATACGTGCCCTTTTCTATGGTCTTTATGCGGATCCAGCTCACCGGTCCGGCCGGTACATCGTGCCAATCCTTGCAAGCCACAACACAGGCGAAACAACCTGTACAACGGTTTTGATCGATATACATGCCATATTGCATCATTCTACCACCTTCTCTATTTGTACCAGGGCCGTATGGCTGGCAAAAGAGCCACCTGGTGAGATTACATTATTGGTCAGTACGTTGGCACAGCCGCCATAGTCGATGCCATTCTCGTCGGGGCTGTACCATCCCCCCTGGGGAAGAACTTCTCCCCGGTCGTTAAACACCCGGACCATATCTCCCGCTTTTAGTCCCCGGGCCTCGGCATCACGGGAGTTGATGCTAATGGCCTGGACTTGTAACTCGCGGAGCCACGGCAGATTATCAAACTGGCTGTGTGCGCGCCGCTTGAAATGAGGAGTGATCAGTTGCAGCGGATATTTTTCGGCCAAGGGATCATTCAAGCTCTCCCAGGTCTCAATGTACTTGGGGACAGCCGGTATCTGGGGGTGGTTCATCTTTTCCGCGATGCCTGACCACAGCTCAATCTTCCCTGATTGCGTGCGGAACTGCGGCTCTTTTGAAACGGAGTCCTCTTTTTTCGAAGCTGCCTCTGATGTCGCTTTCTTTGCTTCAGAAGCCATTTCGGCCATACTCCTGACTAATTCCTCATCCGATTGATCCGGATAACCGGTAATGCCTAGTTTCAATGCCAGGGCCTGACATATCTCCAACTGTGATTTGGATTCACCCAACGGCTCGATAGCCTTGTTGAGAATTGTAAAATCACTGCGTTTTGTACTAAAGACGTCCATTGCCGGCATGATGTCCCATCGTTCCAGGAACGTACACACGGGCAGGATGATATCCGCATACCTGGCGGTCGCTGTCATGAACTGTTCGGTGACCAGGATAAATTCAAGCTTATTAAAAGCCTCGATCGCTTTGTTGACGTTACCCAGCTGATTCAGGTAGTTGTTGTTGGACAGCCACATGAACTTATAATCAGCCGGATAACCGCCAGCCTTACCCTTAAGGATAGCATCCGTCAAGGAACTCACGTTAACCCGGGCGCTGGAGTTCACGCTTGGTCCCCGGGAAGGAAGCGCGTTCCAGCGGGGAGGCGCACCCTCCTCCACTTGATTCGGCAGAAACGGAAACGGGGGGAGAAGCCCAAAGTTCTTGACTTTCGGGGCATAGTTTTCCCTTTTCAGGTTGCCTGTGATTGCTTTCAGCGCTTCGGCCATCCGGTGATACTCTTCACCGAAAGCGGTGCGTCCGGGTCCAAAGCTGGTCCCAAGTATAGCTGGTTTTTCACGAGCATACTCCCGAGCCAGGTCGGCGATCGTTGCGGCCTCTACACCACTGATAGCCTCTGCCCATTGAGGTGTTTTCTCCACCCCATCTTCCACGCCAAGCACATAATCTTTATACTTATCAAACCCGGCCGTGTAACGATCGATAAAATCGTGGTCCTGCAAGTTCTCCTTGATGATCACATAGGCCATGGCAAGCATGACAGCTGCATCCGTGCCCGGTCTTATGGGAATCCATTTATCGGAGAAAACGGCCGCGGAATCGGTGTATCTGGGATCGACGGCAATGATTCGGGTGCCTTTTTCCTTGGCCCGAGCCAGAGACAGTGATATGTTCGACCCCATTTCGGTGGTGGCCGGGTTCCAACCCCACATGATGATCAGCCGCGACTCAAGATATTCTTCAGGTGTGTGGCCGGAATATCTTATTTTGCTCGACTTTCCGAACGTCACGCCTTCGGAAAACGCATAGGCTTCGCATGAAATATAACCCCAGGGAGCGGTATATCCGCCAAAATTACAGAGCAGGCTGTGAAACGCCAACACATGATTGAGTAAATGCGGATCACACATGGAGCAGAAGTGAAGCAAGGCAGCATTACCGTAGGCGGCTTTGATTCTTTTCATTTCACCGGCAACGGTATCCAAGGCTTCATCCCATGAAATCCGGGCAAATTCGCCCGAGCCCCTGGGGCCCGTCCTTTTCAGGGGGTGGAGAAGCCGGTCAGGCGAATAGACCCTTTGGCGATAGGCATGGCCTCTCAGGCACATGCTGGGGCGCCCGTCTTCCTCAGGAACGGACTCGATTCGAATAATCTTTCCCTCCCTCACGTGCACATTGAAATCGCAGGTTCCCCCGCAATGGCTGTTGCACACTGTATGGACAATTTTGTCCTTACTGTCGGCATGTTCTTCGGTCATGAAATTCTCCTTTCACGTATGCGGCGTGTGCCGTGATCTTCTCGTTTCAAAGGCCTGACATATTTTTGAATACAATCTTATTCTCACATATAAACAGGATTGTAAACCAAGTAAAGAAAATAAGATCATAAGTATGTTCGACCAAAAAAAGGGTCAAGTCTGCTCTTGACTCATGTTTAATCAATAGCAAATCACCAATATATTTATTCTAATGCTTCAACTACTAAGGCAAATAATTTTAACAAAAGCACTACACCCTAACCTCTCTTTTTACAGATCGTCTACAGCCTCTTTATAAATCATCCGTTTCTCTTAATTATGTTGTTATGCTAATTTGTTATAAACAAATTGCAATAAATGCGGGGTACAAGAGTCAAGAGCAGACTTGACCCTTTTTTAAGCTTATAAACGAAACGCAGTTGATGTATAGAATATTTTTCATTGAATATATATTCATTAAGTAAATGAGTGTATAATCAGCAATATATTCACACGGCATAGTATTTTTATTAGAAATTTATTGATTCTAATTTTACGTTTTTGTATATTGAAAAAGATTTATGGTCATTTCACCATTCATAGAAAAGCTTTTCATTTCATAATAATACTTGCATCTACTTTTGATGGAGTAATAAGGGCGTGAGTATAATTTTAGGGATAAAAAAGTGTTCCCCTTTGCAAAAATATTATTTATTTTCTCGTTAACAGTATTTTGTTTCTCTGAATACGCTTGTCAGATGGTTGGCAGAGAGGATAACCCCCATGCTCAAGACAAGGTTCCTAGGGAAATAGATATAGGGGATATCCAGAATTCGTCGAAAAACTTTGTCAACTGTGAGGTTATAATTACA
>JAFDFT010000487.1 GCA_019309685.1 Deltaproteobacteria bacterium | reverse complement strand
AAGGCGTCCCAGGGTGAAGCCGTAGTTAGCTACTGCGAACCCTGGGCAACACAGGAGATGGCTTGCGGCTTTCCCGGAGGGCAAATAGATTGATATTTAATCAGCTTGCGGAAAACCTCATTCATGGGCTCGTTCTTGGTGCTGTTTACGGTATGGCGACCATGGGCCTCAGTCTTATCTTCGGTGTACTAAAAATTGTCAATGTTGGCCATGGCGCTTTTATCATGGTAGGCGCGTTTATTACACTGTGGCTGTTTAACTTGCTTGGGATCAATCCGCTGTTTGCCGTTCCTGTCGCCTTTATTTTTGGTCTTGGCCTTGGATTTTTATTTTATCATACAGCTATAAAACGATTGCTCAAGGCGCCGGAACTGGCAACTCTTTTAGCGACTTTTTCCATAGGTATTTTACTTGAAGAAGTTGTAAAACTCATTTTTGGTTCTGAATTTCGAGGATATAACTGGCCGGTTGGGAAAATCAGTCTTGGCATAACGGTTCTTCCGATTTCCAAGCTGTATGCATGTGCGGGCAGTATGCTTATTGCCATCGCCCTTTATGTGTGGTTCAAAAAAACCCGCGCGGGCCTGGCCATGCGAAGTGTAGTTGAAGACAGTGAAGGCGCGCGGGTGTGCGGTGTAAATGTCGGTGGTGTTTACGCGCTGAGTTTTGCTTTGGGAATCGGGTTGACGGTTTTAAGCGGTGTTTTGCTCACCATGTTTATCCCTGTAGGAATCAATCCATATATGGGAGGCGGATATACACTAAAAGCATTTGTCATCGCTGTACTGGGCGGTCTGGCTTCCCCATACGGTGCATTTTTCGGCGGTCTGGTTTTTGGTCTTATCGAAAATGGATCCTATACGCTATTTGCTTTGATACCGGGCGTTGAACCATTTGCACTTACACGGTTTCTGTCTTTTCTCATATTGCTTATTATTCTTCTTGTGCGGCCGACTGGAATTCTTAAGGAGAAATGAAAAAAAAGGTCATCAAATTCTATCCGATTTTACCGGTTTTGGCTGCATATCTATTTCTTTTTCTGGCTGGCAGCCGCATCCCAGGCATGATGCAGCTTGTAGCCATGCTCCTTTTTTACTGCGCGATGGGGCAGGCATTTAATATATTTCTGGGAATGACCGGGTATGTGGATTTTGGTTATGTGGCATTTATGGGAGTGGGGACCTACGGGATGGCCCTATCCATTACCCATTTGGCCCCACTAGAGGGGCTTGGCATTTGGGTGATCGTCATCGGTTTTGTAGCAGCTCTTTTCTTTTCCACTTGTTTATCTTTAGCTGTTGGTGCTGTTGCACTGAGACTTCGGGGCGCATATTTTGCCATTGCGACCATTTGTGTGAATGAAGGATTTCGATTTCTAATTGAAGGCGCTAAAATATGGAACGGCGCTGAAGGGATGATTTTTACGGCCCAGTTAAATGAGATTCTTGGCAGAGAAGTCGCGGAAAAACTGTCTCTGTTCTGGGCTGACGTGATCGTTCTTATTATTGGTCTGATGGCCGCTATCGTGACGCTTTTATATATGAGAAGTAAAATCGGCTACGCATTAACAGCGCTTCGGGAAGATGAAGACGCCGCGAAGGTCATGGGCATTTATGTAACGAAATATAAAATTATCGCTTTTATCACCAGCGCCTGTTTCGCGGGTTTGATAGGAGCTTCTTCCTGGGCGCTGAAAACACCCTATGTGTTTCCATCGGAAGTTTTTGAAATCCACTATACCATCGAGGCCATTTTCATTGTGCTGCTGGGAGGCGCGGGAACGCTTCTTGGCCCTATTGTCGGAGGCTTAATTTATGGTGTTTCAAAATACTACCTTTCCATTTATTTGCCCGGTTTTCAATTGCTGATTTTTGCGCCGATTATTATCCTGATCATTGTAATGTTTCCGGAAGGAGTTGTGGGTATGCTGAAAAAAAGGCTTCACGGTAAAAAACCGGCGCGTTATATTTTATAGAGGCGTGTATGAGTTTGCTGAAACTGAAAAATGTAACAAAGCGGTTTGGCGGTCTGGTCGCGGTTGATCATGTCAATATGGAAATAAGTTCCGGTCAACTAATCGGCATTGTAGGACCAAACGGAAGTGGGAAAACAACGCTCTTTAATATCATTAATGGCGTATACTTTCCGGACGAAGGAAGCATCATCTTTGATGGAAAGGATATAACCGCTCTACCCCCATACAAACGCGCGCCTCTTGGCATCGGTCGGACGTTTCAAATCCCCAGGCCGTTTGCGTCCGCCACAGTAAAAGAAAATGTGGCGATTGGGGCCATGTTTGGGGCTTCTGGCGGAAAGAATACCGTATCTCAATCCATGGGCATTGCCGACCAGATTATAGATCGCATCGGTCTTCAGGAGCATAAAGATAAACCCGCGGGCCTGCTCACTCCTGTGGAGAAAAAACTTACGGAAATCGCCAGAGCGCTGGCAATGAAACCAAAACTGCTTTTGATGGACGAGGCCATGGCCGGCATGCACCCAAACGACATCGATAAAATGGTAGCGCATCTCAAGCAGATTGCAAAAGAAGAAGAAATCGCCGTTGTATCCATGGTTGAACATATTATGCGGGCGGTGATTGGAATGGCGGAGAAAGTCATCGTTCTCCACCAAGGTGCGAAGATTGTAGATGCTCCAACAAATGAAGCACTGGCGGATCCGAAAGTGGTGGAAGTTTATTTGGGTTCCGGAAAAGAATGACAATGTCCATATTTTCAGATGAAGACGGAGATTTGAATTGTTAATCGTATCAAACATTGAATCCGGCTACGGCCCTATGCAGGTGCTTTGGGGGCCAAGTATTA
>JAFDFT010000079.1 GCA_019309685.1 Deltaproteobacteria bacterium | reverse complement strand
GCTAAAATGTCAAGGATTCGAGTTAAACTAGGACACGGATTTTGATTCTCTATTTACTTGTTGCTCGTCACTATTTACTATTATATTTGAATGTATGATGAAATTCATTATTTCCTTCCTTACTATAATTATTTTTTCTATATCCTTAGCACCAAACGCTGCAGATATTCCTTCCAGCGCTCGTTCCAGTAAAGCGATTTCCCGTGTAGAACCCTCTCTTAAAACTGAGCTGTCTCGGTCAGGGCTCAAGTATGGCGCGCCCGTATTTATCCGGATCTTTAAAAATTCAAAGGAGCTTGAGCTGTGGGTAAAGGATAATAACCAATTCAAACTATTTAAAACCTATAATATCTGCACATACGGGTGGGGTGGTCTAGGCCCCAAAATCAGACAAGGCGATGGAAAGGCGCCTGAAGGGTTCTACTTTGTGACGCCAAAACAAGTAAATCCGCTTAGTACTTTTCACCTTTCGTTTAATTTAGGTTATCCAAACACCTATGATAGAGCACATGGACGAACCGGCTCTGCGCTCATGGTTCACGGCAATTGTGTATCCATTGGTTGCTATGCTATGACAGATAGGAACATTGAGAAAATATTCGCCCTTATCGTAGCCGCCTTAAAAAATGGCCAAAAGTATTTCAGGGTTCACATTTTTCCGTTTCAAATGACAACGAAAAATCTGAATCGTTATCAACGCTCAAAGTGGTACGGATTTTGGCAAAATCTGAAACAAGGGTATGATTTGTTTGAAAATAATGGATACATCCCGCCAAATGTAACTGTGAAAAACAAGCAATATGTGTTTGATTCTTCAAAATAAAGACCCATTTACCAATGACCCTGACAAAAAACCGAAACCCCTTCTTTTCATCTTTTCTTTCCTTACTGGTTCCCGGGCTGGGACAGCTTTACAATGGTGAGCTTAATAAGGCCGTGATCTTTTACCTGGCACAGTTCGCACTTTTTATTCCGCTCTTTGCCATTAGCCTTCAGTACACGCCCAGAGGGCTTTTCATTATCCTGCTCATTGTGGTTTTGTTTTACTTTTTCGCCATGGGTGAGGCAACCCTTCGATCTTTCATAAAAAAAAGTGTCACTTTAAAACCCTATAACAAATGGTATGTGTATGTTTTAATTATCATTATAGCCAATTTAATTGCGGGCGGTTTTAATACTGTTTTCAGACAAAGCCTGATCGGCATTAAGCCATTTTATTTGCCGTCCGCTTCCAATGTGCCAACATTATTAGTCGGAGATCAGGTAATTGTTGATTTACGTAAAAAATCGCCTATAAAGGGAACCTTTATTGTCTTTAAATTTCCTGATGATCCAAAAAAAGATTATCTCAAGCGAGTAATAGCTATCGAGAACGACTCGCTGGAGATTAAAAATAAACACGTGTTTGTAAATAATATAATGCTAAACGAATCATATAGTGTGCATGAGGATAATAAAATTCTTCCCAAAAACGTGTCCTCAAGAGACAATTTCGGTCCGATTCAGATACCCTCCGGCAAAATATTTGTCATGGGAGATAATCGAGACCATAGCTTTGACAGCCGGTTTTTCGGATCTATTGATAAAACAGCAATTATCGGCACAGCCCTTTACATTTATTGGGCCAGGGACAAAAAACGCGTTGGAATGCTGATCCAGTAGGTCGCAGGCTAAAATTTCACAATTCTAAGATAGGAATCAGGCAAAATGAACAAAATTCATGGTATTTTGAGTTTTATTCTAGTTTTCATTTCAATCGTAATCGGCATGGCCGCCATATCTTTTACATCTTTAGTTCATGTTTTTATTTATGCCGGTGTTCTTTTTATCGCGTTTGGCTGTGTGATATATTTTTACTGTGGAAAATGCACCTGTAGATTGGATTCCTGCGGACACGTACTTCCCGGTAAATTAACAAAATTATTCCCGGATCGGCCATCTGACGGCTATTCGCCACTTGATTTTTTTATAACTTCTATCGCTATTGCCCTGATCGTGCTCTATCCTCAGTATTGGCTGTGGAAACATAAGCTATTGTTTTTCGTTTTTTGGATTCTTCTTGTAAGCAGCGTTATAGACATTTTGTTATTTGTATGCAAAGAATGTGAAAATAAAAAATGTCCTATTTGTCCAAACTTCAACAGGTAAAAGTTTCAGGAGGTGAAATAGTGTTAAATTTTTTGCCCGGTCCGATAAAAGGAGTGATTTGTATCATTTTACTAATGCTTAACCTCCTTTTCTGGGTTACCCTTTTATTGCCATTTGCCATCATAAAGATAATTTTGCCTATAAGATCGATTCGCAAAAAAATCGACGTTGTGCTGAATTTCATGTGCACCCGCTGGGCATCATGGAATAAAATCTTCTTTATGCTGCTTAACAATCTCAACTGGGATGTGAAGGGCGATGATAACTTGAGTATGAAAAACTGGTACCTGGTTCTCTCAAACCACCAGAGCTGGACGGATATTCTTATACTTTTGTTTGTCCTTAACAACCGCATTCCTTATTTCAGGTTTTTTCTGAAACGCGAACTAGCCTGGCTTCCAATTTTTAACTTTGTCTGGTATGCCCTTGATTATCCATACATGAAACGATACTCAAAGAAATTTCTTGAAAAAAGACCGGATCTGAAGGGAAAGGATATAGAAACGACCCGAAAATCCTGTGAAAGATTTGAAGACGTCCCTGTTTCGATTATGAATTTTGTTGAAGGTACCCGCTTTACGCCGGTTAAACACCAACAACAGCAATCCCCATTCAAATATTTACTAAAACCAAAAGCCGGCGGTGTCGCGTTTGTGCTTTCCGCTATGGGAGATCAGTTGTCTTATATTTTGGATGTGACAATATCCTACTCGCCCGAGGCGAAAGGAATCTGGGATTTTCTATGCGGGAGAATATCCGACGTAGCTGTCAGGATCAACCACCTTAACATTACCGATGAAGTTATGGGAAACTATGTAGATGATGAGTCCTTTAGACAGAATTTTCAGAAATGGGTTAACGCTCTCTGGAAAGAAAAGGATGATACTCTGGATAAATTAAAAACCATTAACTAGTTTGGAAACAATTTCAGATTTCTACCTTTTGAAATTTATTTAATAGTTGGGCGCTGGTGCTTTGTTTTGTAATTACCGTTATATTTTTATCTGTAATTGCGAGGAGCGAGATTCCTCACATGTCATTGCGAGGAACGAAGAGACGAAGCAATCTCGTTATGAGTGGTTTATTCTATTATGGAATATCCAGTTCGCAACAGGCTCCGCAATCCAACTTCTTTTCAGCTAGTTAGAGATTGCTGCGCTCGCAATTACCGTGAAACTGAAATATTAATTCAAAAACGCTATACTAGTTAAAACTTCTTTTAATTCCGTATTACATAGGGATACCAAAATGTCTGACTTGACACTTATCATCGGAAACAAAAATTATTCATCATGGTCTTTGAGGCCCTGGATATTTATGAAAACCGCTGGTATCGAGTTTGCTGAAAAACGGGTAGCCCTGGGTACAGACCAAACAAAAACACAATTAGAACCTTATTTCTCAGACCACAAAGTACCTGTTCTTGTAGATGGAGACTTCATTGTATGGGACTCATTAGCTATTCTTGAATATATTACTGGAAAATTTCCTGATTGCGGGGGGTGGCCAGTTGATCCGGAAGCCAGAGCTGTTGCAAGATCAGTAAGTGCCGAAATGCACTCCAGCTTTTTTGAGCTTCGGGAAAATTTACCCATGAACTGCCGTAAGAAATTTACTAGTTTTTCACCATCATCAGGCGCTCAAAAAGATATTGATCGAATAAAGGCAGTGTGGCGGTATTGCAAGCAGTATTTCCCAAATAAGGGCCCCTGGTTATTTGGTGACTTTTCCATTGCGGATGCCATGTTCGCTCCCGTTTGCTTTCGTTTTTACAGTTATGGGGTTAATCTTGACGGATCTGAAAAAGAATATGTTAAATCGATGCTATCACTTCTTCACATAATAGAATGGGGAAAGGCAGCAAAACTTGAAAAAGAAGTTCTTGAATATGCCGAGGTGCGGCAATGATTCTTGTTTTTGACCTTGACGGCACGATCAGTGATCCATCTGAGGGAATCACGGCTTCGCTGAATTTTGCCCTTGAAAATCTCGGCCTTTCAACTCATCCAGCGTTAAAACTTACCAAATATATCGGGCCGTCTTTAATCGACATATTTTCAGATCTATTAAACACGGATGATGATGATTTAATCCGAAAAGCTATCGTATTTTTTCGAAAACGGTATGCGAATATCGGATACAAAGAAAATGTATTATATCCTGAAATAAAGAATATTTTAAAAACTCTAAGTAATAACCATGACGCTTTGTATATCGCAACCACCAAAAAACCCGAAGTTGCACAAGCTGTAGCTGAGTATTTTGGCATCTCCCATTATTTTAAAGAAATTTTGGGATGCGGCTCTAAACGCAAAAAGGTTGAATTGATTCAAGAAATAAGGGAAAAAGAAAACAATCATGATATAGTAATGATCGGTGACCGCTTTATTGATATGGTCGCAGGAAAATCGATTGGATGTTTTTGCGTGGGTGTACTCTGGGGGTTTGGCAGTCAAAAAGAACTGAAAGATTCCGGTGCTGATATATTGCTGGATGAACCTGAAGAACTTCTCGAACTCGCCCAGTTAAAAGATTACTATGCTTCAATGTCAGGACGTTGATCACCAAGATTATCTCAACCGATGGAAGGCAAATCATGAATAATGAAAATCAAATTCGCACACTTGGAAATACAGGGCTTAAGGTAGGTCGTTTAGGTGTTGCTGCTTCTTATGGCGCCCCGGCGGAAGCTTTCGAAGAAGCATTTGATAAAGGCTGTAATTACTTTTATTTGGGTTCCGGAAGGCATAGCGGAGGAATGAAGCAGGCGATCCGTAATATCTGTGACAAGGGGTATCGCGACAAACTGGTTGTTGCCATACATAATTACGGCAGAATCGGTCTTTTAACCGAATACTTTTTTAAAAAGACCCTGCGATCATTGAACATTGACCATGCCGACGTCTTGATCCTTGGATGGCATAACCGCCGCCCCGCAAACATGCTTTTAGACCGGGCCCTGGCTTTAAAGAAAAAAGGATTGGTCAAATTTCTCGGTATGTCCGGCCATAAGCGTTCTCTTTTTCCAAAATTGGCCGATGAAGGTCTGTTCGATCTGTTTCATATCCGATATAACGCCGCGCACAGGGGCGCTGAACAAGACGCGTTTCCCTTTTTAACTGGTAACGATAGCCCGGGTATTATTACCTACACAGCTACCCGGTGGAGGCATCTGTTAAATCCGAAAAAAATGCCTCCCGGAGAATCTCCGCTTTCAGCCGCGGATTGTTATCGGTTTGTTTTTTCTAATCCGGCTGTGGCTGTTTGTTTAAGCGGCCCGGCAAATATCAACCAGATGCGGGAAGCCCTAACCGCTCTGGATCTAGGCCCTCTTGAGCCAGATGAAATGAAACGGATAAAACTAATTGGAGATTACGTACATAAAACGTCTAAGTCGTTTTTTGGATAATATCATTCTAGCCTATCATATGTTTAGGAGTTAAAATGGATAAACTGGTAAAATTCTGGCAGCTTATTGTTGATGTATGGGAAAAAGGTCTTTTTGGTGTGGGAATAAATCGATTTGTTGTGGCAATTGTCATTGTTGTTTTATTTTTATTTATACGGAGATTATTTTCAACGTTTGTTATCAAAAGACTGGCCAAATTTCTCCAAAAAAAAGATGTCGACATTGATGAAAGTGCCTTGAACATTTTGGAAAAACCTTTCAGTTTCATCCCTGTTGCATTGGGTCTGTTTTTGGCCACTCAGTATCTTTCCCTTTCCGGCGAGATCCAGCTTCTTTTAGATCGGTTTATTCGCTCATTGATTGTATTTGTTATTTTTTGGAGCCTCTTCAAGCTTATCGATCCGCTTTCCATTTTCTTAAGAAAACTCGAAAAAACTCTTACACCATCTCTCATGGATTGGCTGATAAAAGCTATTAACATCTTTATCATTTTTGTTGGCGCTGCTACGATCCTTGAAATATGGGGCATAAAAATAGGGCCCATTCTCGCGGGCCTGGGTCTGTTTGGTGTTGCCGTGGCTCTTGGCGCCCAGGATCTTTTTAAGAATCTTATTTCCGGAATACTGATTATCGGTGAAAGACGGTTTAATCCTGGCGACTGGATAAAGATTGATGGACTCGTTGAAGGGACCGTAGAGACCATTGGGTTCCGCTCCACCAAAATACGACGTTTTGACAAAGCGCCCGTATTTGTTCCGAATTCAAATCTATCCGATAGTTCTGTGATCAATTTCAGCAACATGACACATCGGCGAATTTACTGGATGATCGGTGTTGAGTACCGAACCACCGTTGATCAACTCCGGCAGATTCGCGACAACATAGAATCGTATATACTAAACTCAGAGGATTTCGCCCGCCCGCCGGAAGTACCGACTTTTGTTCGAATCGATCGCTTTAGCGATTCATCTATAGACATCATGGTGTACTGTTTTACAAAAACCACCGTATGGGGAGAATGGCTTCAGATTAAGGAAAAACTCGCCTATAAGATCAAAGAAATTGTGAAAACCGCTGAAACCGCCTTTGCCTTTCCAAGCCAATCTGTTTATGTTGAATCGTTACCGACGGATAAAGCCGAAGTATTTGTTCCTCCTTCTGATACAAAAATAGAGCCGGGGAATCGGTGACTAAGCGACACAGCGAAGGGGGGAATCGGGGAAAGGGAGATAGAAGTTTAACCACAGAGGACGCGGAGAATCACAGAGGGCTGTTGGGAAGAATTTGTTTATTGAAACATATAACAACTCTCAAACACTTTTTACATTCTCTATTTACTCGTTACTCTTTACTATTACCTATTTTAATCTTTGGGGTTAATGAAAATTATGGAACATATTATTAGCAAAAAAGGAATTTGCGCGTTGTGTTTACTTTTTCTGATAGGTTGCGCCACAACTGCGGCTGTTCAAAAAGGTTCTATCTCTCAAAAAAAATTACAAGACGGATTCTTTAACGCTGATTATCGCAAAGGCCCTGTAAAAGCAGTCGTGGAAGTGGAAATTAAAAACAATAAAATTCTTTCGGTAAATATTTTGAATCACAGAACAATGAAAGGGCGGAAAGCCGAAAGCATCATACCTGACAGGATTATTCAATCACAGTCAACTGACGTTGATGTAGTATCAGGTGCGACGTATAGCAGCCTGGCTATTATGAATGCTGCTCAACGCGCTATTGATAAATCCGCTGAAGCTGGCAATTAATAGTGACGAGTAAATAGTAAACAATTTAATCATATTTTTTTGACAGGATCTACATGATAAACATGATTTTATATAATTTTTCCGCTGAAAGCGGAAAGGGAATTTCTCGGGTTCATCCGGAAACCGAGAAAACGAAAAATCCGATCAAACTTGTTTATTCTGAGCAAAGTCGAAGGATTAATCTTGTCCAAATATACCATATAAATTTCCAATATCCATGATAAGCTTTTAAAATTCGTATCCTACTTTTTCCAGCGAACCTTGTGGTAAAAACTTTGTCATCCTGAATTTGATTCAGGCCCGAACTTGATTCCCCACTCAAAGTCTGGAATATTCGACAAGGATCCAGGATAGTAAGTTTGGAAAAATTAAACCTAATATTTATTTAATACGTAACTAAATCATACCGTGGATATCAAAGATAAAATAAACTCACATTACGGCTCCAATAAATTGAGTGAAAGAATCCTTAACTCGCTGGAAAAAGCGGGTAAAGATATAACTGCTTTGTCTATTGACGATCTTGCGCCTATGGAAGAATTTCACATCGGAGGGCGTAAGGCCACTCATCATCTGGCAAGTCTTTCCGGGCTTTCTAATGGCATGCGGGTGCTGGATATTGGATGCGGTGTCGGCGGTCCTGCAAGGGCTCTTGCACAGCATTTTGGATGCAGCGTTATTGGCATTGATTTGACCAAAGAATTCTGCCTTGCAGGATCAATGCTCAACCAACGAACTCGTATGGCTGATAAAATCAGCCTTTTAAACAGTGGGGCCCTGGATATGCCTTTTGCCAATGACGCTTTCGATGTCGCATGGATGCAGCATGCCGCAGTGAACATTTCAGATAAAGAAAAACTTTTTCGTCAAATCGCA
>JAFDFT010000486.1 GCA_019309685.1 Deltaproteobacteria bacterium | reverse complement strand
CTCCATCAGCCTTTTTATTCTTGAATGCACATCTTTAAATTTTTTATCATGTTGTTCGATATATCGATATGCCATAGCAGCCTTATTAAATTGCCGCTTTCTTTCATAGTCTAGTGCAAGGTTGTAAAAGATGTCCTTCATTTCATCATCCACAGGAACTTTTCGAAATTTATCGAAGGCCATATCCAACATACCTTTGTCTTGGAAAGAAAGGCCTAACATCCTGTTTGACTCAGCTGAGTCATACTCTACTTTTTCCTTACTCAATTCAGTTGTAAAAAAATTAACTGTGATAACAACAAGATAGCCTAGAAGTAATTCCGTTATTGGATAGGTGACACGAATCCAGATGTTTTTTGAAATGAAAAAGTGGATAGCGCCTGTCATTAAAGCAGCAAATAATATAAGAAGCATTATTCCTGAAGGAATGGCTTTCAATTTTGGAAGCACAAATGAGATAAGCCATCCAAGAATAAGAATAAGAAGGAGTTCTGCAGAATAATCCCAGGGAGACAGATGAATGAATCGCTTGTTTAACATAGCCCATATGGTTTGTGCTGAAAACTCTCCTACAGTCATTGCTTGATTCGTAGGGGTGTTAAGGGGATTTATAATGCCTGATGCTGATGCACTAATGAGCACTATTTTATCTTTAAAAACATTCACCGGTATCTTATTGTTTAATACATCAACATAAGAGAAACTTTTAAATGGGCACTTATGACCTTTAAAACATATTAATAGCTCTGATAATTTCGTTGTTGGGATTTTACGGTTGCCGAGATAGACAGCGGAGCCGAGATCGACTCTGATTTTATTATCAGGAATGTTCAGATAAATCGCCGCGAGTTTTAAATTATATGATGGGATATACATTCCTCTGTAATTATATAAGAGGCGGTCTCTTCTGATGCTGCCGTCTATGTCCGGGCCTAAGTTGATATGCCCAATTCCTTTCGCGTGATCAAAAAATGGTTTAAGCGGAAGTGTAATTTTGTCGGACATGTGGGTTTGGGAATTCGCAGGGATTCTAATATTTTTAATTGTATATTTGTTTAATGGATCGTTGATATTGTTATTTTCTTGAGAGACGATCTTGCTATCTTTAAAAAAAACAGGCAGAACGACATTGCCCGCATGATTGATTGCTTCAGAGAGTTTTTTATCATTATCAAGATTTTTTCTGGCGTCATCGATCGATTGAATAAATGACATTCCTTTGTCCTGAGCAGCGTCAAGTAAGTTGTTGATGAAGTTTGCTTCAAGCTTGTTCAGTTCATCCATCCCGGCATTTTGTTCAGGTTCACTTAAAATGATATTGAGCCCTATTACCTTTGGACTTCCAGTGCTGATTTTGGTGATTCCATCTGCTATTATTGAACGAGGCCAAGGCCATCTTCCGAGTTTATCAATAGAGGTGTTATCAATATCGACAATGATAATTTCCTTAGACTGCTCCGGAACGCCTTTAAACTTCATCATTGCATCGTAAAGTTTCAACTCAACAGAATCTAAAAAAGACAACCGGATAAGCCAAAAGAAGATAAATAAAACAGTGACCGCAAGGCCGGAGAATAACGAGGGATATTTTTTAATGAAATGCATCATATATATAGTGTTTCTATATCGCTTATAAGAGGGAACACTGAATAAAAAATATCACAATATATTATTTTAAAAAGTATTGTCAATAATCAAGGTAAAGCCAAATGCAAACATTTTTACCCAAAAGTATATCTATTCAAAAAGCTGCACGGAAAAAGATTAACTCACGTATGGAGTGGGATCAACTACTCCCGCGTCTTTAAATCCTTTCTTTCTTAAAATGCAACTATCGCAGAAACCGCAGGCCTTGCCGTCTAGTGATGGGTCATAACAACTATGAGTTATGGCATAATCAACACCCAATTTGATTCCTGTTTGAATAATATCGGCCTTTGTTTTATGCAGTAAAGGCGTTTGAATCTTTATATTTGAAGTTTGTTCAACCCCTGCTTTAGTGGCGAGATTTGCCATTTTCTCAAAGGCAGAGATAAATTCAGGGCGGCAATCAGGATAACCGCTATAATCAACAGCGTTAACACCGATGAAAATATTAAAGGCTCCAATGACTTCAGCCCATGCAAGGGCATAGGAAAGAAAAATAGTATTTCTTGCGGGTACGTAGGTAACGGGGATAACATTGCCTGATTTTTGAAGGTCATTTATTTTCGGGACTTCAATATCGTCTGTTAAGGCTGATCCGCCGATCGGTTTGAGATCCACATTGAGAACAAGGTGACGCTTGGCACCAAATATTTTAGCTATTTTATTTGCACATTCAAGCTCAATGGCGTGACGTTGCCCGTAAAAAAAACTTAGGCTGAATATCTGAAAACCTTGATTTATCGCAATTGCCATCACTGTTGTAGAATCAATCCCACCGCTTAAAAGTACAACAGCCTTTTTGTTGTTTGTCATCGATAACACTCTCTTAATTTATGGTGTTTCTCCAATTTCATTGGGGAAGATGTTCAATGATTCCCCGTTAAAATACTTGAACAGCGAATGTCGAATTTTGAATATCGAACACCGAATCACGAAGTTTTCTTTTTCATTTTCCAAATGGCGTTACGCATTACCTTTGATAATCGATACGCGGCGCTCGACATTCGATATTTTTAGATCAAGGTCGTTTTGATCGGCAAAAAAAATCGGTCAAATTTCCAGGCCTATAGTATTTATAAGTATTTCACCTGAATCTTAGCCTTTGACCATTCGAATCTAAGTAAAAAAACCCTTTTTTTTGAAAATATCCTTATTTTTTTATACCCCTCTTTCCTTGTCTGG
>JAFDFT010000485.1 GCA_019309685.1 Deltaproteobacteria bacterium | reverse complement strand
AATAGCAGTAAACAAGGAACTTGAAAAGCTTGGCACATTTATAGAAAGCGCACCGTTACTGCTGGCACCAAAGGGCCGTATTTGCATCATCTCGTATCATAGCCTTGAAGATCGGATTGTAAAACATTGGATAAAGAACCTTGAAGCGGACTGTGTCTGCCCAAAGGAATTCCCGACATGTGTTTGTGACAAAAAAAAAGTCGTTCGCTCTTTGACGAAAAAAACAATACGCCCGACAGAAAAAGAGATTGAAAATAACCCAAACGCCAGAAGCGCAAAGTTGAGAGCCGCAGAAAAAATATAATAGAAATAATGCATGTTAAAAAGGACAAAGTCTTTTGGATAAAAACAGACCAAAACTGACCCCTTTATGGCTGGGCTTGTTATCTATCTTTATTACGGGGCTTCTGCTTTATACATACTGCAGAATCGAATGCGTAAAAATCGGTTATGAACTTAGTGAAGAAAAAGCTCGATATATGAAGCTGGACACAAGAAGAAGTGAACTCACAATTGAGCTTAATACACTGAAATCGCATGAACAAATCGAACAACAGGTCGCCAGACATAAGCTGGGACTTAAAATGCCGACACCAAAGCAGGTAGTAGAAATACCATGAAAAAAACCGATAAAACCTATAAATATATACGGATACGAATATTTATCACTGGTTTTTTATTTACCATGGTGTTTTCAGCCATTGCCGCAAAAGCAGTCTATCTTCAAGTATACCGCGGGCCCTGGCTCGCCAAAAAAGCAGCCGACCAATATGAACTATCGTTTAAAACGGCCGGAAAAAGAGGCACCATATATGATAAATACAATTCTGAAATGGCTGTCAGCATTTATGTGACCTCCATCGGAGCATATCCGAAGCGTCTGAAAGATAGTGGCGCAGTTGCCAAAGCGCTTTCCAAAGCGCTGAATATGGATCGCCGTTTGCTTGTCAAAAAACTTGATAAAACGAAGTCCTTTGTCTGGATAAAGCGCAAAGTCACACCCAAGGAAACTGAGATGATTAAAAACATGAATATGGTAGGCGTTTGTTTTATCCCCGAATACAACCGTTTCTACCCCAATAAGACTCTTGCCGCCCAAGCCATTGGATTTACCGGTATCGATGGATACGGGCTTGAAGGAATTGAATATTATTATAATGAACATCTCAAAGGCCCGGAAAGTGAAATCACGATTAAAAAAGACGCACTGGGCAATGGTTTTGAAATGGATAGAAGTCCATTATCCAATCAAAATGGACACAATATAAGACTGACCATTGATAAAACGGTTCAATATATTACTGAAAAAGCGCTGAAGGAAACTGTACAAAAATTTAAGGCTCAGTCGGGCATGGCAATTGTCATGGCTCCGGATACAGGCGCCATCCTGGCCATGGCGCACCTTCCTTTTTTCAATCCAAATTCATTTGAAGGTTTTGAGAGCGAACATTGGCGGAACAGGATACTGGCCGATCAGTTTGAACCCGGTTCCACCATGAAAATATTTAGTGCAGCCGCGGCAATAGAATCCGGAGCCTGTTTTCCTGACACAATCTTTTATTGTGAAAATGGCAAATATAAAATCGGTGACAAGACGATTCATGATGCTAAACCGTATGGTTGGTTATCGCTAAAAAAGGTCATTAAGTATTCAAGCAATATTGGAGCGGTAAAAATTACTGAAACGACAGGATCTGAAACACTTTACAATACACTTCGTGACTTTGGTTTCGGGGAAAAAACCGGCATAGATTTCCCAGGAGAAGCAACGGGTTCCCTGGCACATTATAAGCAATGGAGCCCGTTAGATGCCGCGGCTATATCTTTTGGCCAAGGGATATCTGTTTCAGCGCTGCAGCTTATCACCGCCGCCTCTGTGATAGCAAACGATGGAATGATGATGAAACCATACATCGTCCAAAGCATATCAGATTATAATGGAAAGATGATTAAAACTTTCAGGCCTAAAAAAATCAAAAGAGTTATTTCAACAGAAACAGCAAGAGCGGTAAGAAAGATCATGCGCTCGGTCATTACTGAAGGAGGCACAGGCACTAAGGCTGGAATTGATGGCTATTCATTTTGCGGAAAAACCGGAACCGCACAAAAAATTGATGAAAACGGAAAATACGCTAAAGGGAAGTACATCGCGTCATTTATCGGATTTACAAACAGCGAAAACCCGGAAGCGGCAATACTCGTTGTTATTGACGAACCCATGCTGGCTCATTACGGCGGTGACGTCGCAGCGCCAGCATTTAGAAAAATTGCCCATGAAATACTCAATTACTTAAATATGCCTCCAAAAAGGGAAATGGAAAACTTACTGGTTTCCCGCGAGATCAGGACAAAGGGATGAAACTCTCAGAACTACTGTTACATATTGAGCCCAATACTATTTCAGGTATTGAAAGAAACGGCCTGGGTTCTCAGCATGACTTGGAAATAGGTTCCATTCACTATAATGCTCAGGATGTTAAACCTGGAGGGTTGTTTGTTGCCATCCCTGGATTTGTCTCAGACGGACATGACTTTATTGATACGGCCATTGAAAATGGTGCAGGCGCGGTGATCGTGCAAAAGCCTATAGATGCAGACGCCATCATTATCGAAGTAAAGAACACCAGAAAAGCGCTTGCCTCCCTTTCAAGCCGCTTCTACGGTGATCCATCCGAAAAAATGGTCGTTATCGGAATTACCGGCACAAATGGTAAAACAACCATTACATTTCTACTGGAAAGCATCCTTTCTGCAGCCGGATATAAGCCGGGTGTTATTGGAAGCATAAATTATCGATACGCGGGAAAAACGTTTGATAATCCGAGAACCAC
>JAFDFT010000078.1 GCA_019309685.1 Deltaproteobacteria bacterium | reverse complement strand
CCAAGTAGTTGTTTTAATAATTTTATCAAGGCATTAAGCAACCTTTCCATCTCCCCAATAGTAACCTGAAATCCAGAAAATCCGAAATCAAACAGGTTTTTACAACAGCGAATGTCGGATGCTGAATATCGAACACCGAATTACGAAGGTTTTTAATGTTTTTTTATCTTCTTTTGGACCTGAATGCGCTGTATAATTCACACGTCTTAGGACCTGTTTCCCGGTGCTTTCACTGAAAGTGGGGAACGGGGTAGATGAAGGCGGTGGTAAAACCAATTAGGAGGAAAAAACAATGGCTTATGTTAAAATGAAAGAACTGCTTGAAGCAGGTGTGCACTTTGGTCATCAGACCAAACGCTGGAACCCGAAGATGAAAACCTATATTTTCGGGGCAAAGAATGGCATCTATATTATAGATCTTCAGCAAACCGTTCGTATGTTCAAGACAGCATATGATTTTATTGCTGATACCGTTTCTATGGGAAAGTCGGTGCTGTTTGTCGGAACCAAGAAACAGGCGAGGGAATCTATCTATGAAGAGGCTAACCGGTGTGAAATGTTTTATGTCCACAATCGATGGTTGGGAGGGATGCTCACCAACTACCAGACAATTAAAAAGAGCATTGATCGGCTCAATTATTTAAACACCATTAAAAATGATGAGTCTATCAATCTGTTTCCGAAAAAAGAGCGTTTGAAGCTCGAAAAGGAACGGGTAAAGCTTGACAGCACGCTTGGCGGTATCCGAACAATGAAAGGTCTGCCCGGTGCTATCTTTATTGTTGATATTAAAAATGAGTCTATTGCTGTCAGGGAAGCCAAAAGGCTGAATATTCCGGTTGTTGCAGTTGTCGATACAAATTGTGACCCGGATGATATAGACCACATTATACCGGGCAATGATGACGCTATTCGCTCCATACGCCTTATTTCATCCAGAATTTCGGACGCATGTATCGAAGGCCGCGAGCGATTGAAGGAGAAAAAACAGGCGGAGTCTGACAAGAAAGTTGAAGAGGAAACAGAGACAACGACGGTTGGCTCAGACTTAAAGCCCGGTGAACGAAAAGTTATTTCAAACGGTACAGACGGTCCGGTTGTTGAAATCATCAAGGGGGCATCTTCTGAAAGACCAAAAGCATCTTCAAGCCCGGATGAGAAAACCGATGAAAATCAGACAAAAGCTGATGAAGTCGAAAAAACAACCGATGAAGTTGAAGAGACAGGAGAATAAACATGTCAACAATTAGTGCGGCTACAGTAAAGCAGCTTCGTGAAAAAACCGGCGCAGGAATGATGGATTGCAAACAAGCCCTGACAGAATGCGACGGTGATATGGATAAGGCAGTTGATTTTTTAAGGAAAAAAGGATTAGCTACTGCTGCAAAGAGGTCCGGGCGGGCCATGTCGGAGGGAGTTGTCGAGTCCTATATCCATTTGGGCGGTAAAATCGGTGTAATGGTTGAGGTGAACTGTGAAACTGATTTTGTTGCTAAAAATGATGAATTCAAAGAATTTTCGAAAAATATTGCCATGCACATCGCGGCGACCAATCCGTTGGGAGTCAAAGAAGAAGATATCGCGGAAGAGATAGTCAACAGGGAAAAAGAAGTATATAAAGGTCAGGCGCTGGAGATGGGAAAGCCCGAAAAAATGATCGACAAAATTGTTGAAGGAAAACTCAGTAAATTTTTAAAAGAAAGCTGCCTGCTGAACCAGGCATATGTTCGCGATCCTGAAGTGACCATTGCAGACCTTTTAAACGAATTAATTGCCAAGATGGGAGAAAATATCACCATTAGCCGTTTTGCGCGATTTCAAATAGGGGAGTCATAAATATTGACACTTTCCAAGTACCAAAGAATTGTTCTTAAATTAAGCGGTGAAGCCCTTATGGGTGATCAGGGCTTTGGGATAAGCCCGGATATGATCAAATATGTGGCCGAAGAAGTAAGGTCCATATTTGATCTGGGTGTTCAGATCGCGCTGGTTGTTGGCGGGGGGAATATTTTTAGAGGCATTGCCGCGAGTTCATTTGATATGGACAGAAGCTCCGCAGACCACATGGGGATGCTGGCTACCGTGATTAACAGCCTGGCACTTCAGGATGCACTGGAGAAGAAAGGTGTCCAAACCCGTGTCCAGACGGCGATTTCCATTAATGAGGTGGCCGAACCGTATATATTAAGAAAAGCTGTCCGGCATCTTGAAAAAGGTCGTGTGGTAATATTCGCGGCAGGAACGGGAAATCCTTACTTTACAACCGATACTGCCGCGGTACTCCGAGCGCAGGAAATTCACGCTGAAATTCTATTGAAGGCGACCAAGGTAGATGGTATGTTCGATTCGGATCCTGTTGTTAATAAGAATGCCAAATTTATTAAGTCGATTACCTACATGGAAGCTTTGGAAAAACAGCTCAAGGTTATGGATATGACGGCAATATCTCTAGCTATGGATAATCAACTTCCTCTTGTTGTTTTTAATCTGAGTGGAAAGGGAAATATCAGGAAAGTTGTGTGCGGAGAAAATATTGGGACACGGATAACCCATTGAATAATTTATGAAGGTGTATTACCTGAATCTTGCATGAAAATTGATGAGAATCTTTTTCGATGAGTTATGATAATAGTTCCAGCAATATTCTAAAATTGAAGCAGTATGCTCATATGGTAAAAGGAACATTGTTTTATTTTCTCACCAATTTTCACCCGATGCACGAACCGGAGACTTCCATATGCGGCGTTACTAAGGGTTCGCAATATTCACTATGGCTTTACTCTTAGACGCAGCTTGTTGAGCGCAAGCGAAATCCCGCTTGCGGGGCATATGAAAATCTCCAATTCGTACAAAATTCAGATATTAAGTAAGGCCGTTTTTCATATTGCTTGTCTATATTTTGTATCTTTCAACTTAACAAAAACTCAACATTAAGGTGAAAGCTTATGATTGAATCAACACTTCAGGAAACAAGAGAGAATATGGATAAGTCGGTAGCTTCGCTTAAGAATGAATTAAACAAGGTTAGAACAGGGCGCGCTTCTCTCTCTCTCTTAGACGGTGTAAAGGTTGATTACTATGGTACGTCCACACCGTTGAATCAAGTCGCATCCCTTTCGGTTCCGGAAAACCGGCTGATTACCATCCAGCCATGGGATATTTCCGTAATTAAGGACATAGAAAAAGCGATACTAAAGTCTGATTTAGGGCTCACACCCTCCAATGACGGCAAGGTCATCCGGATAACCATACCGCAACTCACCGAAGAGCGCCGAAAAGAACTCGTCAAAATAGTCAACAAGGTTTCAGAAGATCATAAAGTAGCGGTACGCAATATCCGGCGTGATTCAAATGAGTTAATAAAATCGTTCAAGAAAGATGGGGACGTCTCCGAAGATGACGCATTCAAGGCTCAGGAAAAAGTGCAGAAGATAACGGATGAATACATCAGTTCCATAGAAGCAATTTATACAGAAAAAGAGAAAGAGATACTTGAATTCTAACGCATCTTCTTTAGCGGAAAAAGCCGCTATTGACGCGGGCCTTGATTTTTCCAGGCTTCCCGTTCATGTTGCCATTATCATGGACGGAAACGGGCGTTGGGCGAAAAAGCGTCGCCTTAATCGGATTAAAGGGCATGAAAAAGGCGCTGAAACGGTTCGGATGGTCCTGCGCACCTTCCGTAAAATCGGCATACCCAACTTGACTCTTTTCGCATTTTCCACCGAAAACTGGCAGCGGCCAAAAACTGAGGTGGCTGCTTTGATGAGGCTTTTGAAAAAATTTCTCTTGTCTGAAGAACAAGAAATGATCGAGAACAATATCAGACTTAATGCGATTGGACAGTTGGAACGTTTTCCTGAAGATGTCCAGAAATCCATTCAAAAGGTTATGGGCAGCACTGAACAAAATGATGGATTGCTTTTAAGCATCGCGCTGAGTTATGGCGGCCGCGCAGACATTCAAAAGATGGTTTATGATATAGCGGCAAAAGTAAAGACAGGTAAAATAGATCCTGCGGAAATTACGCCTGAATTGATATCCAATCATCTTTACACGCGATCCGTACCAGATCCGGATCTGCTGATTCGAACAAGCGGTGAGATGCGCATCAGCAATTTCTATCTTTGGCAGATTGCCTACACTGAACTGTATATGACAAAAACCTTATGGCCGGATTTCAGCAAAGAGGAGTGTATCGGCATTTTAAAAGAGTATCAGCAAAGGAACCGCAGATACGGAAATATTGAAGAATAATAAATACAGACAAAGCAAACTTGAATCAATTGATAAAAAGGATTTCTCCCACCTTAACCTTAACCTTCTTGGTTCTTAAATGATGCTAAAAAAACGATTAATAACAGCAGCCATTGCTCTTCCCCTTCTTTTTTTGCTTATTTTTAAGGGGGGACAGGTTTCTTTTACTATTTTTATCGGGGCTCTCAGTGTTATAACCCTTTGGGAATATTTCAGGATTGTCTATTTAGACAGCAATAAAGGCGGAAAAGGATTTATACGCTTTTTTGCATATCTCATATCGTTGGGAATTGTTTGGGCCGCGCACATAAAGAGTTTCGAACTGATTGTATGGTTTTTGCTGTTCAACCTGATCATTTCCGGTATGGCCTCTCTCCGGCTTTTCAGGACGGATCCCTCAGCACCCATTATCTTAGCTAAACAGGTTCTTGGGGTTATATATATCCCCCTGTTTCTTTCTTTTCTTGTTTTGATTCGAAACGGGACGGACGGAATCTTTTGGGTTTTATCAGTGATTGTTATTGTCTTTCTAGGAGATAGCGGTGCTTATTTCGCGGGGTCTGGTTTTGGGAAGCATAAACTCAGTCCGACTATCAGCCCGGGCAAGACCGTTGAGGGATCCATCGTCGGACTTGTTACCAGTGTCGTGGCCGGAGTTATTGTCAAACTCCTTTTTTTCCCGGATCTTCCCTGGGGAATGGGGGTCCTGTTTTTTCTCGTCATTGGTATTTTTGCGCAGGTAGGAGATTTGTTTGAATCGGTGTTTAAACGACACGCCAATATCAAAGATTCGGGAGACGTACTTCCCGGACATGGCGGATTTCTTGATCGCGTGGATGCCTTGATGTTTGCCGCACCTGCGGGTTATTTCTTTATTCAGTATGTTTTTTAAAAAGAGATTGGCAAAAAGGCTAGAGGCTAGAGACAAAGGGCGGATTTGTCTCTTTTAGTTGGTTCCTGAAAAAAAAGTACGATTTGCGAGTTGTCTTTACGAGGAGTGAAGCGACGAAGCAATCCCATTTTATGACATGAGATTGCTTCGCTTCGCTCGCAATGACTAAAAAACAGATATATTCATTAAAGAACATTACACAAGATTACTTCAAAACCGGATAGATGAAAAACCTCTCAGTACTCGGATCAACGGGATCCATTGGGCGCAATACATTGAAAATTGCCGAGATGTTTCCTGACCGTTTCTCGATTAAGGCGTTGGCAGCAGCAAACAATGTGGCGGAACTTGCTCTCCAGATTGATAAATTTTCCCCTGAAATTGCGGTAGTCCTTGATAAAGAGCGGGCTCTTGAGTTGAAAAACAGGATTTCTTCCGGTTCCGGTGTAAAGATACTGCATGGTGAAGAAGGTTACCAGATAGCGGCTACCTATCCGCCCACGGATATGGTTGTTACGGCAATGGTAGGGGCAGCCGGTTTGATGCCCACACTGCAAGCCATAGATGCCGGGAAAGAGATTGCTCTTGCAAATAAGGAGACCCTGGTAATGGCCGGAGAAATAGTTATGAAGGCCGCGGTTGAAAACGGTGTTACCATTCTTCCTATTGACAGTGAACACAGCGCTATCTTTCAATGTCTTGAAGGTCACAGAACAGAAGATGTGGATAAAATATTTCTTACAGCTTCAGGGGGGCCTTTTTTAAAAACACCGGCAAAGGATTTTATCACTATCAAGCCTGAAGATGCGCTGAATCATCCCACATGGGAGATGGGTAAAAAAATCAGTATTGATTCTGCCTCATTGATGAACAAAGGGCTGGAAGTTATTGAAGCCAAGTATTTTTTCAACATGTCACCTGACCGTATCGATGTTATTATTCATCCGCAAAGCGTGATTCACTCAATGGTTTCCTATAAAGATGGATCAGTCATTGCTCAACTTGGGATACCGGATATGAAAGGGGCTATTGCCTACGCTATTTCATTTCCAGAGCGCCTTGATCTGAAACAGCCGATTCCTGATTTTGCGGGTATTGGAAAGTTTACATTTGAACAGCCGGATCTTGCAAAATTCCTCTGTCTGTCTCTTGCGTATCAAGCATGTAAGACCGGCGGAACGCTTCCGGCAGTTTTGAATGCGGCCAATGAAATAGCCGTTGATGCTTTTTTAAATTTCCGTATTCCATTTAATAGAATTCCGGAGATTATCAGTAGTGTAATGGAGTTGCATTCTACCGTATCCAGCCCCGCGCTTGGCGATATTTTGGAAGCGGATCGATGGGCGCGTGAGAAATCAACAGAGGCGATTCATTAATAAAGGAAGTTATAGAAAGTGCCCATCTATTGATTCAGTTTCAAAGATGGGCACCTAAAAGTGTTTCCAATTCATAAATGAGTGATTTTTCGCAAGGTCAAGGAAATCAAGGAATTGCGCGGAGGTGTACTTGGGTACATCGCACAAGCAATTCCGCAAATTGACTCAGAGATTGCGGAAAAGGCCCATTTATGGATGGAAACTAGAAAATAAGGTATTTACAATATGGGAACGAGTTTTTTTGCTATTATTATTTTATTAGGTGTACTTATTTTTTTCCATGAACTGGGTCATTTCCTGGTTGCCAGACTTTTTGGCGTGGGGGTTGAAACATTTTCGCTTGGATTCGGTCCAAAAATCCTTGGTAAAAAAATTGGCATTACGGATTACCGTATTTCCGCTATACCCCTTGGCGGGTATGTAAAAATGGTTGGGGAAGATCCGGATGCGGAAATAGATTCCGAAGATATCTCTTTATCTTTCACGCATAAACACCCGTTAAAAAGGATATGCATTGTTGCCGCGGGCCCCTTTTTTAATATCATTCTTACGATCATTATTTTCTTTGGGATTTTTATGGCTACAGGATCTTATATCCTTAAGCCTTCAGTGGGAGAAGTAAGAGCGGGTTCTCCGGCGGAAGGGGCAGGGCTCCAAAAGGGAGATTTGATCACAGCTATTGATAATGTATCTATTTCAAGATGGGACGAATTGACTGTCATAGTTTCAGAAAGCGAAGGAAAGGCCCTAAAGCTTTCAATCTCCAGAGATGCAGCATCTTTGGATGTTACAATCAAGCCGAAGTTAGAGGCTGCCAAAAACATGTTGGGAGAGGAAATCCAGCGCTATTTAATCGGGATTTCACCTTTAGGTGAATTTATAACAAAGGATTTAAATCCTTTTCAAGCTTTTTGGGAAAGTTTAAAGCGGACGTATGAGCTTTCCGAACTGCTTATTGAATTCGTAGTTAAATTGATACAGGGTAAAATTTCTGTTAAAGATGCTCTTGGCGGGCCAATTATGATTGCGTCTATAGCTGGTAAGCAGGCAAAGGCGGGGATTATACCATTTCTTTTCCTTATTGGTTTTATCAGTATTAATCTTGCTATACTTAACTTCTTTCCGCTACCGCCTTTAGATGGGGGCCATATTTTATTTTTTAGTATCGAAACAATTATAGGAAAACCCGTTCATTTAAAGGTTCGTGAGATTATTCAAATGGTAGGCATCTTTTTACTGGTAACGCTTATGATATATGTTATTTATAGTGATATTATGCGCTTTGATGATGTGATTGTGGAGTATTTTAGGAAGGTCATGGGGCTATTTAACTAGTTTCCATCCATAAATGGCCCTTTTTGCCCAATTTCTGTGTTAGGCTCAAATTTTAATCCTCGAAATACTACATGTATGTCTGTGGTTAAAATTATCGCCTTCCTTGAAATTGAACAAAAATTGCTCATTTCTGGATTGAAAACATTTTGAAGTTATCATCCCCGAAAAAGTCGTAATCCTTAAGGGTTCGAGGATAAGCCACGTTAGATGATGGATGCTGGTTTTTTGATATTGGATATTTTCAGTTGTTTCCACTAGAATCGAGCATCCAGTATCCAGCAACACGTGTTAACTTGTAATAGTAATTTACGGAAACGATAACTATGCCGCATCGACTTGAAATTGCACTTAAACCGGATCTGTTTGATGCTGAAGGCGAAGGGATAAGGCAAAAGGCAAAGTATTATTTCAATATCGGCAAAAGGCAAAGCATTATTTCAATATCGAGCTTGCCAGTGTCCGCTCCATTCATGTGGTGACCATTGACGCGGCTTTGACAGATGAGCAGCTTGAAACCATCCAAAAAGAAATTTTTACCAATCCCGTTACTCAGACATCTTCTTTTGAACCATTGGATATCGTTTTTGACTGGACCATTTGGGTGGGTTATCGGCCTGGTGTAAGGGACAATCCCGGCAGTACAGCGGTGGAGGCCATTGAAGATATACTGGGGCTAAAACTCGGCTCAAATGAGGGTGTGTATACATCCCGGCGGTACTGCGTGGAAGGCAGCAGTTTGACCACGGAGCACCTGAACAGAGTCGCGGGTGAACTTCTGGCAAATGATATTATCCAGCAGTGGAAGATTTTTTCAAAAAAGGATTGGAATCCTTCTAGCGGCACAGGCATTATCATCCCCAAGGTTATCCTGGATCATACCCCCACGGTTACTACAATTCCTGTGGACAGTGATGGGTCTCTTCAAGCAATTAGTGATGAACGAAATTTGGCACTAAATCCCAATGACATCCCGGTTATCAGAAAATATTTTTTAGATAAAAAAGTAAAAAAGGAACGCCATCGCGTTGGTCTGTCCGACCCCACTGATATTGAGATTGAGTATATTTCCCAAGCACGAAGCGATCACTGCAACCACAATACATTTCGCGGACGGTTTCATTACTTTGACCTGGAAACAGGCAAAAAAGAAGTTGTGGACAATCTTTTCAAGACCTGCATCGAAGCGCCGACCCTGGAGCTTAAAGAAAAAAAACCATGGGTGATTTCGGTGTTGTGGGACAATGCGGGAGCTGGCCTTTTTGACGAAAACCATTATTACGTGATTACCGGGGAGACGCACAATTCTCCGTCCAACATGGAAGCCTACGGCGGCGCCATTACCGGTATTGTGGGAGTGTACCGTGATCCCCTTGGCACCGGAAAAGGAAGCAAGCTGTTGATGGGCGGGTATGGATTCTGCGTGGGGGAAAGAGACTATCAAGGAGACCTGAAACCTCACCTCCATCCGCGGCGTTTGTTAGACGGCGTAATTGAAGGGGTAAGAGACGGCGGCAACAAAAGCGGGATTCCCACCACATTTGGCCAGGTGATCTTTGATCATGGGTATATGGGGAAGTGCCTGGTTTTTGTAACGGCTGTAGGCATTATGCCCGCTCAAATAAACGGGCAGCCGGCGGATCAGAAAAAGACGTCTCCCAATGATCTGGTGATCATGTGCGGCGGCCGGGTTGGAAAAGACGGTATCCATGGTGTTACAGCTTCGTCTGAAACTTTTTCTGAACATACGCCGGCCGGTCATGTGCAGATCGGCGATCCGTACACGCAGAAAAAAATGCATGATTTTCTGCTGGAAGCCAGGGATCAGGGGCTGATCCGGTTTGTTACGGATAACGGCGGCGGCGGTCTATCTTCATCTGTAGGAGAGTCCGCACGGTTTTCCAATGGATGTGAGATCTATCTTGAAAAAGTTCCGTTAAAATATGAGGGGCTGGACCAATGGGAGATATGGGTTTCTGAATCCCAGGAGCGCATGACAGTAGCCATTGATCCTGAGGATCTGGAAACCTTTTTAAAACTTTCTGAAAAACACGCTGTGGAGAGTACTGTGATCGGGACATATACGGACTCCGGAAAACTGCATATTACCTATGACGGCAACACCTGTGCGTATGTGAATATGGATCTGCTGACTGCGGGATTTCCTCAGTGGGAATTTGAGGCTCAATGGAAGTCTCCGGCAAGGCGGGGATTGTTTGAGCCGGTATTGAAGGAGCCGTCAGATTACGGGAATATTTTAAAGGATATACTGGCCCGTCCCAATATCTGTTCAAAAGAATGGATCTGCAGACAATACGACCACGAAGTTCAGGGAACCAGTGTTGTTAAACCGCTGATGGGGCGTGACAGGGATGTAAACAGCGATGCCTCCGTGATCCGGCCGGTGCTTGATTCTGAAAAGGGGCTGGCCTTTGCCCAGGCACTGCTTCCTTTGTATTCCACCATCGACGCGTTTCATATGACAACGTGTACCATTGATGAAGCAGTCCGCAGGCTGATTGCGGTTGGCGCGGATTTGGAAAACATCGGCGGAGTGGATAATTTCTGCTGGCCGAATATCCAGTTCCATCCGAAAAATAATCCGGACGGTAAATTCAAAGCCGCACAGCTTGTCCGGTCGTGCAAGGCGCTTCAAGAGATGTGCCTGACATACGGGATACCATTGCTGTCCGGAAAAGACAGCATGTATGTGGATGGTCATCTGCCGGGCAGGTATGGTGAATCCCATAAGATCTCAGCATTGGAAACCCTTCAGTTCTCTACCATATCGGTAATTAATAATATAAATAAATGTGTGACCATGGATAGCAAGTCTCCGGGTGACTTGCTCTATGTCCTTGGGACAACCAGAAACGAACTTGGGGGGTCTGAGTATTATGAGCATTTCGGATATACGGGATTAAACGTTCCGGAGGTGGCAGCGGAGCAGTTTAAGAAATTATACAGCGTGCTTACACAGGCCATTGAAGAGGAAATCATTGCATCGGCACATGGCATTTACCGGGGCGGGTTGGGTGTGCATCTGGCTATGGTTGCTATGGGCGGCGGCTTTGGCATGGAGATCGACCTGAATGATTTGTCTGTAGAAGATGTTGATCGTAATGACGTTGCGCTGTTTTCAGAATCCGCAGGCCGGTTTATCATAACCGTCGCACCTGAAAATAAATCCTCCTTTGAAAAAATGTTCGCCTCATTACCGTTTGCCTGTATCGGCAATATCACAGATTCACCGGATGTGAATGTGAAGGGGGTTGACGGCATAAAAATTCTTTCTGTGCCTGTCAGCGATCTTAAAGCAGCCTGGCAGAAGCCCTTTGGAGATTTGATATGAGCCGGGTAAATGTACTGGTATTAGCCGGATACGGATTGAACTGCGACTATGAGACTGCCTACGCGTTTGAGCTGGCAGGCGCGAAGTCAACACGGGTTCATATCAACGCGCTGATTGATGGATCGGTTCAACTGGATGATTTCCAGATATTAGTGTTTGGGGGCGGTTTTTCCTGGGGGGACGATCATGGCGCGGGTGTGGTTCAAGCAGTGAGATTTAAGACCTACCTGGGGGATACGATTCTTGAATTCATAGACAAGGGAAACCTTGTTCTGGGTATCTGTAACGGATTTCAGACGCTGGTCAACCTTGGGCTGCTTCCGGGTATTGATCAGGATTACAAAAGCCGAACAATAGCGCTGACGTTTAATGACTGCGGAAATTTTCAGGACCGATGGGTCAGCCTGAAGACAAATACGAATTCTCCATGTGTGTTTACCAAAGGGTTTGATCAATTGGAATCCTCGGTGGAATTTCCGGTAAGACATGGAGAAGGGAAATTTTATGCGGAACAGGGCGTGCTCAAACGCCTTCAAAATGACAACCAGATTGCACTTCAATACGCCTTGCCGGACGGCGGACTCGCTCAGGGTCAATTCCCGTATAATCCTAATGGTTCCATGGAAGATATCGCGGGTATATGTGATCCTACGGGGCGGGTTTTTGGCCTCATGCCTCATCCGGAGGCGTACAATCACCCTACCAATCATCCTGACTGGACGCGGGTAAGGGAACAGATGAAGCGGCAGGAAAAACTTTTGGATTCAGGACCCACTGCCGGGGTCCGACTTTTTAAAAATGGAGTTGATTTTGTTAAGTAGGATATAGGGTTATTGCTTAGTTTTAAGTTTTAGGTGTTAAGCAGCAAGTTTAGGGTTTTAGGCGTCAAGCTTTAAGTTTTAAGTATTTGCAGTATATCCAATACAGTATTGTTGAGAGCGAACAGGTTATTCAGATCGGGACTTTATTTGTCCTTGCCGGAATGCCATGCCCCGCTTGTTGCAGGACTGCAAGGCTTCATTTTTAACTTAAAACCTAAAACCTAACACATCAAACTTTCGCAGAATTAAATCTTTTATCTTTCTGTGGCACCCTCTTCATCCTGCCAAGTTATTTCCCTTATACCATTGAATCTGTAAAAGCTGACAAAGGAGCTGAAAAAAATGCGGAAAAATAATGGATTTACAGTGATTGAACTGATGGTGACAATTGGAATCATTGCTATTTTGGTAGCTATCGGTATCCCGGCCTATACAAAATGGATACCCAAGTACAAGCTTAGAAATGATTTAATCAATCTCAAAGCGGATTTTGAAAAAGCTAAATTAACTTCAAAACGTGAGAACATTTGTGTGGATGCGATTTTTATAGATAACGCATATACGATTTTTAAAAATAACGGCAGCGGTTTACATTCATGCAATACGAAGCTGGATGACGACGAATCGATTATTGAATATCAGAAACTGTCTCCGGGTATTACATTCGGGCATATTTCATTTGCCGCAGGCAGCAAGAATGCCCGGTTTAGGGGTAATGGTGTGGCAAAAAACGGAAGTATTACTTTAGATAGCTACAACGGCGTTAATAGTAAGAAAATTACTATAAGTTTACTGGGACGTGTACGAATTGAATAGAAGAAATAAAAACCGCTTATGAGGTTGGTCATAGTGTTTTGGTAAGTTATATGTCGATGAGATATGATTAGGCAAGAGGCAAGAAGCGAGGGATGAGGAGCGAAGGCCGAGCATCGAAATTCCTCACATGTCATTGCGATGGAGGCACGACCGAAGCCATCTCAAATATTACAAATTAGATTGCTTCGGTTTTCTTCATCAGCCTCGCAAAGACGGATTGAAATATGTGGCGAGCGGAAAGGGGTTAGAGGATGAGAAGGTATTCCAACTTGTCATTGCGAGTCCGTCCAAGGCGGACTAGACAATCTCTATCCTATACAGCACTGATTTTGAGATTGCGTCGTCGCGGCGTCTATCCTGAGCATAGCCGAAGGGCTCCTTGCATTGACCGAAAAAAACGGTTTTTTTTCTACTCGTTACTATTTGCTATATTCTTATCGCCTTTAGCCCCTGGCTTCTTGCCGTTCGCCTAATTACGTCATCACGAGCGCAAGCGACTTGTCACGGCACAGTTTGAACGATGACGGAGGCAATTTCATAGCAAGGAACTATAAAAAGATTTAATACTTTTATAAAAAAAGTTAATAGTTTTGCTTAAAAAGAGTACATATATATGTCGTTTTTATAGTTATTTTATGCTCGAAAATATATAAATATTTGTTGGGAGATGCTAATAATATATAATTAAAACAAATAGATATAGTTCTGTATGTTCTTTTTAAAAATGGCATTGTCATCTCTGTAAACCCTCACGTCTTGTAGTGGCACGGAATTTGTAGAAGATTCCATAGAAGGAGATGTAAAAGATGCCTAAAAATAAAGGGTTTACGGCTATTGAGTTGATGGTGACCATCGGGATCATCGCCATCCTGGCAGCCATTGGTGTACCGGCTTACTCAAAGTGGATACCAAAATACAAGATAGGCAAAGATGTAACCAATCTCAAAGCAGACCTAGAAATGGCCAAATTAACCGCAAAGCGGGAAAATATCCAGGTGGGTGTTCGCTTTGGAAATAGTGAGTACACCATCTTCAGGGATACGAAACCGCAAAACCTTGTTTTTGATACGAATGAATCCGTTATCGAATATCAGAAACTCTCTCCAGGAAATACATTTGCATCCACGGGTGTCCTCACATGGTTTAGAGGGAATGGCGAGGCAGGGCCGGTGAATATTACTTTAAGGGGATACGGTGGAACTTCTGATAAGGTAATCGGGATACAGTTTCTTGGGCGCATCACTATAAATTAAAAGGTCGCTTAAAAACAAAAATTTTAACCAAAACTTAAGGTCGGTAAAATGGAATTTGCCATGAGAAGTAAAAAAAGATCACAACATTTATGCAAAGACAGCCAGGGGTTTACCTTGCTGGAAGTTG
>JAFDFT010000484.1 GCA_019309685.1 Deltaproteobacteria bacterium | reverse complement strand
AAAAGCTCGAGCAAATATTTGATCATGCCTATGAAAATACTTTCTCCGCAAAGATCTATGAATTAAATAAAACAAGTGTCGACGTGAGGGTGTACATAACGGACAGCAAAGGCATTCTAATCTTTGATTCACAAAAAAGAGATAAACCGGGTACGGACTATTCCCAGTGGAGAGATGTGAATTTAACATTAAAAGGGGAATACGGGGCCCGTTCCACCAAAGAAGATCCCTATAATCCCGATACTTCCATTTTATATGTGGCCGCGCCCGTTATTATTAAAGAAAAAATAGCTGGTGTGCTCACTGTCGCGAAACCCACAACAAATATAAATAATTTCCTTCACAAAGCAAAACTGAAAATAAAAGCGCGCAGTATCATCGCCGGCTTTTTTGTTGTGTTGTTTTGCTGGCTCATTACACTTGCCCTGACAAGGCCCATCAAGAGGCTTACACAATACGCGAACAATATCAGAGTTGGGGAAAAAACAGATTTTCCAAAAATGGACAGCAGTGAAATCGGGGACATGGGCAGGGCATTTGAAAAAATGCGTCAAGCCCTGGAAGGAAAAAAGTATGTGGAAAAATATGTCCAGACACTGACCCATGAAATTAAGAGCCCGATATCGGCCATCAAAGGAGCGGCAGAGCTGCTGGAAGAGGATATGGACGCGGATCAGAGGGTATCATTTTTATCAAACATTAGAAATGAAACCCAACGAATAGAAGATCTTGTTGATCGAATGCTGGCGTTATCATCTTTGGAAAGCATGAACACTTTAACACGAAAAGAAAACGTACGATTCAACGAACTTGTCAAAAGGGTAATAGAAGAATTGAAGGCCAATGTCTCCCAGAAAGATATCAAGCTCGTTAAAAATCTTGAAGATAATATTCAGATCTCCGGAGATCCTTTTCTAATAAAACAGGCTATTTCGAACCTTCTTCAAAACGCCGTTGATTTTAGTCCTGGTAATAGTCAGATAATGATTTCCGCACATTCCAAGAATAATAAAATAATATTTATTGTGGAAGATAATGGTCCGGGCATTGAGGATTTTGCTAAACAAAAGATCTTTGATAAATTCTTTTCCATGCGGCGACAAGATACGGGTCAAAAGAGCACGGGCCTTGGATTGAATTTAGTTAAAGAAATCGCAGAGCTTCATAACGGTACGATCCAGCTTGAAAATATATCACCGCATGGTGTTCGGGCAAGCTTATCACTTCCAATTTAACTATTTGCTAATACTTCCCTGGATCCCGAATCAAGTTCAGGATGACCACCTCGCCGTTAGATAATTTATTGACAATTTGCAATGCCGGGCTTGATCCGGCATCCAGTCGTAGGTTGGCTTGAATGAGTAATCCTTTCAAGAAACTATCCATTATTCATCAAGATTTCATTTTTAATTCATAATTATTTCACATCTCCTTTGTAAAATCGACCCAGATTCAAAACCCCATCAGTATAATTCAATCATTAAGAAAGGAGATTTAAATTATGAACGAAAACAAAGCATTGCCGAAAGTATCCGGCGGATTAAAGAATTCAGTAAGTTTTAAAATTTTTACGATTTTTATTTTAATCCTCATCCTGTTGATCCCTGCGTCCATGATCCAGTCCTTAATTTATGAAAGAGAAGCACGGAAAGGGGAAGTGATCCATGAAATCAGCTCAAAATGGGGAAATGAACAAAAAATTACAGGCCCAATTCTTACCATACCTTATAAAAAGTTTTATAAAGATAAAAACAGTAAGATCTCATACACCATTCGTTATATGCATTTTTTACCGGATGCACTGAATTTTAACTGCAAAATATTTCCGGAAATCAGATACAGAGGAATCTATGAGGCGGTGCTTTATAATACAAAAGTAGAAATCTCAGGAAATTTCCAATATCCTGTGATTGGAAATTTTAATATCCCTAAAGAAGATGTTGTCTGGTCAGGTGCTTATCTGTCTATGGGTATTTCCGATATGCGAGGTATAAAAGATCAGGTGAACGTAACATTCGATCAAAAAGAACTGTTAATGAATCCGGGTATGGAAACCACTGAGGTGATCGCTGCAGGAGTCAGCTCAAAAATTAGGTTGAATGAGGAGAAAAAAATACACCCTTTTAAAATGAGCATCAATCTAAATGGGAGCTATAGGTTAAGCTTTGTTCCTGTCGGCAAAACCACGACTGCGTCAATGACATCGACATGGATGGATCCCAGTTTCGATGGAGTGTATCTGCCTTTAACAAGAGATATTGGCAAAGATGGTTTTACAGCCAAATGGAAAATACTTCATTTAAACAGGGCCTATCCACAGCAATGGTCAGGAAATAAATATAAATTAGATGGATCTGATTTTGGCGTGAAGCTTTTTATCCCGGTGGATATTTATCAAAAGTCCACACGTACTGCTAAATACGCGCTTATGTTTATTGTATTTGCGTTTATTGCTTTTTTCTTCTCTGAAATAATGAATAAAGTGCGGTTGCATCCGATACAGTATCTTCTGGTAGGGTTTTCCATTACTATTTTTTATGTACTGCTCATATCCATATCCGAACATGTAAACTTTGATATGGCGTATCTTATATCCGGAATTTCCGTTATAATGTTGATATCAGGATACGCGAAAAGTGTTTTGAAAAATATCCGAATGACTGCTATGGTTTCAGGGATTTTAATCATATTGTACACCTATCTTTATATTCTGCTGCAGCTTGAAGATTATGCTCTGTTAATGGGCGGTATGGGTTTATTTGTAGTGTTAAGTGTAGTGATGTACATGACGCGAAAATTGGACTGGTATGCTATTAAATTTGAAAGTAATAGCGACAAA
>JAFDFT010000077.1 GCA_019309685.1 Deltaproteobacteria bacterium | reverse complement strand
CATATCCGGCATCGGTTTTAGCTTCTGAGCTTTTTCAATACAATCCAGAGCAATGTCGATCCCCTTGTCACCGATACTGTGAATGCTGCACCGAAGGCCGGCCTCATGAGCCTTGATTACCATGGCCTCGATGATTTCCGGATCAGTCATCATAATTCCCAATCCTTTGGGGCCGCGGTTTTGAGGTTCATATACACTGGCGGTACCTCCAGCACCGGAGCCGTCTCCAAATATTTTCAAAGTCATGACTTTCAACCAATCATTGCCAAAACCGCTTTCGATACCGATACTGGTCAACGATTCGCAAATGTTGACTGCATCCTGCGCTCCAGGGAATAGATGTACCATCAGACTGACCCGAACCTGGCGTTTTCCTTCATTAAGCAGTTGTTGAAACGCCCGAATTCCTAAATCAACACCACCGGCATCATGGGTTGATGTAACACCCCATCTAGAAAACTGTTTGAGCACCTCACTATAACCGGCCTTTACCTCTTCAACGGTGTAAGGCGGGATTACTCGGGACACCAGCCCCATAGCCATTTCATACAATAGGCCGGTAGGTTCGCCACTTTCATCGCGCTGTATTTCCCCCCCTGACGGATTGGGAGTGTCTTTGGTGACGCCTGACAATTCCAGAGCTTTGCTGTTGACCACACTTTGATGACCGGTATCAGCCAAAAGACAGACTGGATTCTCCGGGGCTGCCTCGTCCAGTTCCCAACGGGTGATGTGTCTTTTTTCTGTTAATTTTGAGTCGTTAAAATTAGCTCCGCGCACCCATTTACCAGGGCCTAATTCCTGCGCGCGTGCTTTTATCATTTCTTTAATATCGGCAATCCCGTTCACTTCAGGTTTTCGGCAGTTTATTTCCGTTAAATGAGATGCCAGCAGGGAAGGATGGGTGTGGCTGTCGATGATTCCGGGTAAAACGGTTTTTCCCTCCAGATCCAACATCTCGGTGTCGTGTCCGGCAAGTTCCTTGATACGGTCACTCTTTCCAATGGCTAAGAATCGACCGTCTTTTATGGCAACTGCCTCAACCACATTATCTGTTGCGTCTACGGTAAGGATATTCCCGTTTATCAGGATTTTATCTGCTGCAAATAGTTTGTTCATTTGATTACTCCGATAAATTCTTATGAAGAGGTGTTAATATTAGATCAAATGTCACAATTATTTACTTTTATGATCATCTGATAATTGTTAGTATTTTTAAAATATATGATCACGCAATGACAATTCAAATAAAGTTTATAAAACCTATTTATATTTATTAAAATCCACGCCACGAACCTTTCCGCGCTCTTCAAACCAATTATCTCGATCAATAGGAGGCGTTAAAATATCTTCCTTAGGCTTATGAATCAGCTTAATTGCATCCGAAGGACAGGTACTAATGCAAATTCCGCAGCCAATGCACTTTTCAGGCACAATCTCATAAACGTCTTCACCTTCTTCTATGGCATTGACCTGGCAGCGTTCATCTGCGCAGGTACCGCAAGCTGTGCACTCTTCTTCATCAATTACAGCGTAGTAGTGAGAATTGATAACCTCTGATGCGTTCATGCCCATCCTGGTGATGCCCTGCAGGACACCGCAGCAGCATCCACAGCAATTGCAGATATAAAAATGGTCACTTTGATAGTTATCCGTAATATGCACTAAACCTGCCTCTTCCGCCTTATCAAGTACCGCTTTGGCTTCATCTTTTGAAATAGCCCGTCCATGAGTAGAGTTGTCAAACGCCCCGGGAATGGGGGCAAATCCCATGCAGACTTCTAGCGGTTTATCACAAGGGTTACCGATTAACCCCTGTTCTTTTTTACAGAGGCAGTCAAACACCATAAAAGATTGACTGTTTTCAATAATATTAGAAACGCGCTCATAGGGCATGCATTCTTGCTCGCTGGAGATTTCTTCTTCAATGGGTATAACCTGAAATCCGTGAGGTCTATTTTTGTGGTACTGCTTTAGATAATGCGGAAGAAATTCTTCATTGAGTTCAGCCATCTGCCGATCTAAATGATGCAACTGGAATTCATATATCCCAAAAAGCCATGGTAGCATTCTATAAATAATTGTCCCGTCTAAAGAGATCCCTTGAATTTGACCGTGTTCTCTCATGCTGAGTAGCATCTCTTCCAGGCCTTCTAAGGTACGACCCGTACGCTCACCGATCTGCTCCGCAGTTTCCCATGTCAGCCTCAGATCACAGAAGAGTTCAGCCTGCTCTGGTGAAAATATCTTTTTGAGCAACTTAATCTCAACACCACTATCTGTGACAGGGAAACCATTTGGTAATGTGTCAAGGGTTTCGGAAAGCTGACGATATATTTTATCACTCATAATTTTCTCCCGTTCTCTGCTATTTTTTTTCATCCATCCTTCTATCTAATAGGCGGTTTTACATCGCCCCCGGTTTTTGATTAAACCTTCAAAAGAAAATTGGGAATACGTGTAGCCGCACTATGTAATTTATCGTCCTTAAGTCATACGGGTGATTTATCGTAACCTGGATTATGGAGTTTTGGATAATAAATTTTTAAGTGTATTGAAAAGTTATTCATACTTCAAGGCAATACCCGGCTTTTTATTTTTGATATATTTTTCATTTTTAACAACAAGTTCGCCATTCAAAAAAACATATTCAATACCGGTTGGGCGCTTCGCGGTATCAGTAAGGGTCGTATTGTCGGCTATGGTATCGGGATTAAATACAGTGATATCAGCAAAATTATCGGGCTTAATTTCCCCTCTGTCTTTTATCCCAACCCAGCGCGCGGATTTTCCCGTCATCTTGTTTATAGCGTCACTCAGGCTCAAGGTTTTTTTCTCTCTGACAAATCTCCCAAGAATTCTTGGAAAAGCGCCATATGAAGCAGGATTAGGGAAGCCGCCAGCTTTAAGAAGCGTATCTGTTTCAAACAGGCACAGATCATTTTTCATTAACTTTTCAAGCACCCACTCATTCTCATCATCTCCGCTGTAACCGTGAGTAAGCTGTAATGCTTTGCCGTCGCTTTCTTTAACGATTTTTAATAGTGCATCCAAAGGATCGATCCCTTCTTGCTCTCCGATGTCCTCTAAATTCATTCCATTATATTTTTTGCCGGCAGGATAATTTGCCTCCATAATCTGGATATCAGACAATTTAAATCCAAGAAGACGGGCGGCCATCTTAGTCTCGAATTTTAACTTTTTAATTGCTTTGGTATTTTCCAGATTTTCGGCTAAGTTTTCTAGAAACCATTCAGCAATGAAAACGGAAAGATAGCTGTTTCCGCAAAAGTGAGGATAGATATCCCATATGACGTCAAGACCTTTATCTCTTGCATTCTCAACCATGCGTACCGCTTTATGAACGGTTGGCCAACTCTTTTTCCCTACAAAGATAAAGTGAGATATTTGCAGTTTGACACCGGTTTTTAATCCTATATCTAATATTTCACCCAGGGCTTTTAAGTTATGCGGTTTGCCGAAAACAGGAATAATGGGATAGGCCATTGAATACTTTGATAACGCTTTGGTGTGAACGGCCAAGATCCTGCCCCTGTCGGCCGCAACCTTGGCTATTTCAGTTAAATCTTCTTTATTTGAAAATATACCCGGAGGATACATCAATCCCAAAGAGAGGCCGAAAGCACCTTCATCAAGAGCCTCATGAGCCTTGGCAGCCATTTGAGCCATTTGTCCGGCATCCGGTTGTTTCACATTGTCCTTAACGGCCATTAAATGCAATGGACCGTGACCCGCCAATTGGACATTGTTAAACATAAGCCCGCCCGTTGAATTTAAATAATCAATAAACTCACCCATTCCGCTCCATTCAAAGGAAAGCGGCTTTTCCTGTACAAATTCCGAGCTGATTCGAGTTAACTCCCTGCTTTCATCGTTGACCGGCGCAGGGGAAAATCCGCAATTACCAGTTACAACAGTAGTGACTCCTTGCTCAATCATGGGGAAAAGAAACTCATGATGATCAGGCAAAGGCAATACAAAATCAAAGTGGCTGTGACAATCTATAAACCCTGGAGATACGGCCAGTCCCTGTGCATCGATAACTGTATCGGCCTCTTTTCTCAGGAGGTCTCTTCCGTTATCAGAATCCAATGGGGCCACATCATCGATTCTGTCTTCTGAAATATATACATGTCCATTATAGATTTCACCGCCAGTTCCATCAACAATACGTCCATTTTTTATTAATATAGTTGACATATTCCTTCCCCTTATTATCTAAATAAATTGTTTTTTAGCATTCAAAGACAATATGCCTATCACAGTATGTCCCATTCGCAATAGTAAAGCTTCGAGTATCGATCTTTTACCCTGCTGCCTGATCGACTTCTTCCGGTTTTTCGCCCACCCGGACTAAAAACGCCTCTCTTCGTGCCTTGTCCCACTGGGAACAGAAAGCGGGCTTACCGGACATGATCCGTTTCATACAAAGCATGCAGGCTGGTTCGCAACGCTTGACGGGTTCAGATATCTGGCCTGCAGCCTTTTGGGGCCACAAGGGATCGGCAAACAATACACGCGCCAATCCGATAAGGTCAGCCGTACCAGCGTCAAGTATTTTTTCAGCCGTCTCCGGTGACTGGATACGGCCTGCTGTAATAACAGGAGTGTCTGAAACCGCTTTTTTGATCTCCCCCGCGTAAGATGCCATAAATCCTTCCGTCTTATCTGCCTCAGAATATTCGGGGAGCATCATGGATTCATACGTGCCAAACATCACTGAAAGATATGCCACGCCACGTTTTTCGAGTTCAGTTGCCCATATGGAGGACTCTTTCAGTTCAAGTCCGCCGGGTATGGCTTCATAGGCCATGAAGCGGTGTCCTATGGGAAAATCCTTTCCCACTGCGCTCTGAACCGCTTCGAAAACTCGTAACGGAAATCTCAACCTGTTTTCAAAAGACCCGCCATAATCATCGGTTCTTTTATTCGTATGCGGTGAAATAAACTGATCGATCAAGTAGCCTGTTCCCCCATGAATTTCAACGCCGTCAAATCCAGCAGCCTTGACTCTTGATGCAGCGGAGGCAAAAGCTTCAACAGTTTGTTCAATATCATCTAAAGACATCTCCTTTGGAGGCGATCCTTCAGAACCACCGGTGGGTCCCAGTGGTTCAGCAGAAAAGGCGTACTTGCCAGCATGATTAATTTGCTGAACGGCAATGGCTCCCTGGTCTTTAATAACTTTGGCCAGTTTAGAAAGACCATCTACACATTGGTCATCATCAACCCGGATGGCAAATGGAGAACCCGACCCAGCCGGATTTATTGATGCGCCTTCCACCACAATCATGGCAGCCCCTGAAGAGGCCATCTCTTTATAATGGTCAAGGGCCAACTCGCTTACCGTTCCATCTGGATTTGCATAACCAACATAAGTTGGCGCCATTGTGATTCTGTTTTTTAGAGAAAGGTTCTTAATCTTTATTGAAGAGAAGAGAATCGGTGTATTCGCCATAGTGTACCTCCATAAAAAAATTGGTTTATGATAAACAGCTGAAATATTTATAAGGAAATTTTAAGAAAATAAAATAGACACCTTTTATCCAACTTATCGTCGTTCACTGCTGAAGTCAATAATTCGCTTTAAAGATATGGATGTATGCATAGATTTTTTCTCGTTTTGGGAGCTGGAAATTTTGTTAAGATAACCTTTATCAGCGTTGACTTGCCATATGACTCCTGCTAAGACAATACCATCTTAAGTGTTCATTATCGTTTACCCTTAACACTCATTGAGGAAAGGCTTATGCCCATCATTGACCTTTCAACGACAATCGAACCCAATGCGGAAACTGATATTTCCTATAGTGATCACACAAAAGGTGCGGAACAGATCAACGCCTGGCTGAGGGTGCCTTCGAATCTGTTAAAAGATGGAGAAGGCTGGGCTGTTGAAGAGTTCACACGATTCAGCACCCACAGCTGTACACATCTTGATGCGCCCTGGCATTATAACAGCAAGATCAAAGGGGAACGAGCATTAACCATAGATGAATTGCCTTTGGAATGGTTTTTCAATGATGGTGTTGTTTTAGATATGATGCATAAAAAAGATGGCGATGCTGTAACCGTTGACGACATTGAAAAAGAGCTTCAGCGTATTAAGTATGAATTGAAACCTTTAGATATTGTCCTAATTAAAAACGGAAAGGATAAATTTTACGGCCATGCCGATTATATGAAAAAAGGGTGCGGGGTAACGGGTCAGGCAACATGCTGGTTATATGAAAAAGGGATACGGGTTATGGGAATCGATGCTTGGGGATGGGATTCGCCTTTAAATCTGCAGGCCGAAGTTGCGAATAAAAAACAGGAAACCGGAATTTTCTGGCAGGCGCATCAATGCGATATTCAGTATTCGCAAATTGAACGTCTGGTGAATCTGGATCCGCTTCCAGCCTATGGTTTTAAAATAGCTTGTTTTCCTTTAAAAATAAAAGGCGGCAGCGGCGCACCGGCTAGAGTTGTTGCGATTATACCTGATTAATTCCCATCCATAAATAGTCCTTTTTCGCAATCTTCCGCCATCGCCAAGGCTACGGCGAGACAAGCTGCGTCAACCCGCCGGAGGCGGATAAATCTGCGGAATTGTTTGTGCGGTGTACCTAAGTACACCTCCGTGCAATTCCTAGATTTTCTTGACCTTACGAAAAATTGCTCATTTCTGTATTGGGAAAGCATTTAGTGCCTTATCTTTTGAAGTCAATGAAGAAATAAACACTGAATAACAAGAACAGGAACATTATGTCAGAAGAATCACTGGTAAAAGTAAAACAGTATGGTTATCGAGGGGAACTTATTCTAAATAGAGCAGATAAAAAAAACGCCTTAACCGGCCCCCTGGTCTGTCAGTTGAAAGATAAACTTCAAGTGCTGCTGGATAATCCTGAGTGCCGTGTAATTATTATCAGGGGAGCTGGGGGTGTCTTTTGTGCTGGCCTGGATTTGCCTTCATTTTTTGGTGATCAAAAACCGGAATGGGTATCTGAGTTCCCGCAAAACTGGCAGTCATTTCATGAAGCATTATACAATAGCGACAAGCCAATTATCGGCGCTTTGGAAAAATATGCAATAGCAGCAGGCGCGGCATTGGCGCTTGCCTGTGATTTTTTAATTGTTGGGGAAAATGCAGTCCTTCATGTTTCCGAGGTAGAAAAGGGAATACTCGCCCCGCTAAACATTGCCTGGCTGCTGTTAAAATGGGGAACTGGACGTGCCCTGGATCTTGTATTGGGCGGAGAGCGGCAAACCGGTGTAGAACTAGTTAATAAAGGAATTGCCTACGCTGCGGTTTCAGATGAGCTGGTGGTTGAAAAAGCACGGGAAATAGCCGACCGTTTAGCAGGTTTTTCCCCGAACGGTATAACAGAAACCATAAGAGCGATCCGGGCAGCCGGGAGTAAAGACAGTTTTGCTGAAGTTCTAACAAGAATCCGGTCTTCTTAAACCTGTCTCTCTTCACTTATATAAAACACATAAAAACGACTCTTGACATTCTCGTAAAAAGTCGTAACTGAGATGGCAAAATAAAATTTTCAAGATCAAGGCGTCGCAAATCCCAAGAAATGAGGCGTGCTTAGTGCACGTCGCAATTGGCTAAGGACGCAGCGCAAAGCAGATATTGAACTTTTTACGAAGCCATCACGCTTGATATTCCACACCCGTAGCTATCAGTAAAAGCATATTTAACTTTATCTCTATCTTTCCAGCTTTTTATTTCCTTAATACATCAATCAACTCAACGTTTACAAAAACCCATTCATCTTCAATTTTGTTAAACGTACATTCAATCTCATGGTTTTCTTCAACATACTCCTCCCCTCTTTTAACTTTTCCGAGAATTCTTACAGTTGAAATCGCTGTAGCAATTCCCTTCTCAGGAATCTCTATTTGAAGATCAACAAACGTGGCCTTCAATTCTGAATGCCGCGTAAGGACTTGAAACGCAATTGTGTGAATATCTGCCTGGGAGTAGTTTCGAGACACATTATATTCTTGTGCTTCAATCTGGCATGATTGAGCGAAGTATTTAGAAATCTTTTTGCTTTTTCCAGCCACAATCAATTGACTGTCTTCTACACGTTTTGACGCTGTCTGCGCAAACGTTTTAAATCGTTTTCTTACCTGCCGTTCTTCGCTCTGAAAAAAGAAGAAAAATAAGATGATGCCGATAACAATAACAGAAAGTACAATGATAACTTGTTTTGATTTTA